>CAMPAL010000001.1 GCA_946631855.1 uncultured Treponema sp.
ATTAGTTTTTTAAAGGCGGGGCATTTTTTCAAAGACCTATATTTTAATGCATGAAAGTAGATGCAGTTATTGGAAGTTCATTTGGGGATGAAGGAAAGGGTACTATAACAGCTCGTCTTGCTTTTGAAAGTAAAAAAGAAGATAAAAAAGTTCTCAATGTACTCACAAACGGAGGCCCACAAAGAGGTCATTCTGTTACTCTTGCAAACGGAACTCAAATTATAAACAAACATTTCGGCTCAGGTACATACTTTGGAGCAGACAATTACTTTTACAAAACTTTCATTCTCAACCCAATGCAATTTATCAAAGAAGTAAGATCCTCTCGGTGTTATATTCACCCTGACTGTATTTTTACAACTCCTTTTGATATAATGGCAAATCAAATTATTGAAAGAAAAAGAAATGCAGGGACTTGTGGAATGGGTATTTGGCAAACAATTATCCGTTATAAAGATTGCCCTTTTTCAACAACATTCAAACATTTTATTGAAAGCAAAACTTTTGAAAAAATCCAACTTTTAAAAGGTATTCGTAAATGGTATGAGAAAGATTTGACAATTCCAAAAGATTACTCTGAAGCCTGGTATTCAGATGGTACAATTATGCATTTTATTGAAGATTGCAAAACAATGGGTTTGAAGTGTGCCTTTGGTTTGAGTCAAAAAGAAATGCATTCTTTTGATCATGTTATTTTGGAAAACGGGCAAGGTTTGCTTTTAAATGACGAAGGCAAAGATGATAAAGATGCAACCCCAAGCAAAACGGGAATGGATATTATAAACGATTTTTGTTTGACTTATAATTTGCAAAATCCGAATATTCATTATGTAACTCGCCCATATATTACCCGCCACGGTGCAAAAAGCAGAGACTTTTTGGGTAAAACAAAACTTGAAAATATTGGAATTGATTTTACAAATGACAGAGAAATAAATAAAGAAGGAGAATTTCAAGGGGATTTTGAATACGGCAATTTGGATATACATGAATTGTATAAAAGAGTTGTAAATGATTTCAATAAAAGTGTAATAAAAGGTTCAAAAATGATTTTGGATGTAACGCATCACGATCAAATGTCAAGAGACTGGAAAGGCTTTGAGAATGTAAATTATTGGACTAACCCTGTTGTGGGAGAGTAAGAAACATTTTCTATATTTTTTCAAAAAAAGGAGTAAGAATGTCACAGATAAATCCAAATAAAGCAATTCAGAACGGATGGTTTAAGTCTACTGAATATTCAAAAGTACAGCAGATTGGAATTGATGTAAGTCTAAAAACGGGTTCTTTGATTGAAAAGAAAGTACTAAAACTTTTCCCAGGTTGTAGTTATAATGTAGAAATTAACGAAGGTGTAGATCTGCCAAGCAATGTTTATGCAGAATTGGCAATTCGTTCAAGCTGGAGTAGAAAAGGTATTTTCCAGAGCTCCGGAATTTATGACCCAGGTTTTCACGGAACTTGCGGTTTGACTTTGTACAACCTTTCTGACAAGCCTATTGAAATCCCTGTAAATGAGAGAATCGCGCAGATGATCTTTTTTGAGGCTGATTCTGCATCAACTTATGACGGTCATTACAATCATACAGATTCCACAGAATCTCAGTACAAGGAGTAAAAAATGATTGTAAAAAATGTTGAAGTATCTAATTTGGAGAGAGCTGCAAGAGCCATTGAGAATTCCTTTAACGTTGGAAGTATTGACACTACAAAAGGAAATGTAAAAGAAAAGCTTGCAAAGAGTCTAGGTTCAAATACTCAGCCGTATCAAAGCCATGATGCTTGGCTTGCAGGGGTTATTGTAGATTTTGATTTGGTAAATTGCGAAGAGGGTCTTTATAAAAAGCTTTTGCAGAATAAGTATTTTACTGTAAGTTCTCTTAAAGCAGGGGGCTTTCACGTAAATACGAATTTCAGAGCCTTAAAGCATTTCAACCTAAAGTACCCTGAAGAAAAAGAGTTTTTGAGTATTTGTAAAACTTTTGAAAAGTTTTCTGAACTCACTGGAATCAATTAAACCCAAAAATAAAAACGGAAGATTTTCCTCTTCCGTTTTTTATATGTCTTTTTTAGATTGATGCCAAAGCTGTTATGTAATACATGTGAATTTCCTGGAAATGTACATTTGCTTTTGTTGGCTTTCTTGTAACTCTTTTCTTTGTTACATTGCATTCACAAACAACACTGCTTCCTGATTTCACGTACTCAATTGAAATCCAATGTGAAATACCTGTTTTAAGGCTTCTTTCTTCTGCAAAACTCTTTGCATCTTTTGCTGATTTGAAATCCTTCACATTGTCTGAACCTTCGTTCTTTACAACGTATCTTTTCTCAAACTTTGCGGTTGACTTTTTTGCAGCTTTTTTTACGGTAATGACATCGTAACCAACAATACCCATGTCGATTACTGTTGATTCCCATTTTCTTGTTTCGTTGTCAACAATCTCGTCAAGTTTCTTTTTGTCTGCCTTTTTAAGAGATTCGCTGTACTTTTCCTGGAATTTGATTCTTTTGCCAACTTTGCTGCAAGTATTCCAATCTCCACTATAAGAAGCTCTGCTTTCTGACCAGCTATCAATTACTGATCCTGTGATTGAATCTTTTGGAGCTTCAACTGTTTTTGAAATAAATTCTGCACCCATCTTTTCGTACCTCTTTTAATTTAATTTATGTTTATAATATAGGGTTTTCTTGAGTGAATTCTTCCAAAAAAAACTAATTAAAATTATGATGCAAATTATAAAAAGTAGAAACAATTTTTACGTAAAAACAACAGATGGATTTTATGGGCCGTTTCATTCGGTTGCTGATGCTGAAACGACAAAGTTGAAGGCTTCTCTAAAACTAGAAAAACCTCTAACTCATTATAATTACGTGAAACCGATCTATTAAACTTTTCTATAATTTTATAGAGGAGTTAAAAAGATGGTCGAAGTAAAAAATATCGAAACGCATTTTCCAAAAAACTTGAAAGAAGATGATTTTGAAAATAGAGATGATTTTCTTCAGAATATTTCTGTAACTTTTGATATAAAAGGAAACGGTGTTTTCATGCCGGAGTTTCAGCGTTATGAAAAAAGATCAAACTGTGGTTTGATTATGTCGCAGAGCACAATGCATTCAATGGAAAAGTTTATAAGCTCTGATTATGATCCTTTTACAAAGTATGTGGATGATGTTACAAAAGAGCACATTAAAGTACTTTACAACCAATGGAACGCTGCAAAAGAAAATCTTGCAAACTTTTCAAAAGAAAATCCAAACGAAACAAAAACAATTGAAAATTTGAGACTTGATGTGTATGAATCTTTTGAGAGACTTGTGCACAATTTGCCGAGAGGCCTTGAACTTTGGGCAACGGCTACTTCAAATTATTTGCAACTTAAAACAATTGTAATTCAGAGGTCAAAGCACAAGAATCAGGAAGACTGGGGTGCATTTATTGACTTTTGTTTTAATTTGCCACGCTTTAGAGAACTTTGCGGTTTTGAAAGTTCTGATTGGGATTTAGATAAAAACTTTCCATTTTACAAAACTATTTCCTATAATTAAATTAACAACGGCTAAGTAAGAAAATCGCTCCTAAGATAAAGGGGAAATGATACTTTACAAATCAAATTGGAATTTGCAGATGAAAATTTGAATGAGGGTGTGCCGTATCCTCCACTTGAACTGCAATTTGGGTGTGGAAAAATCCTGTAGTGTAATTGGAAAGCACAGCGGTCATTTGACTGGCAGGAGCTGGTTCGAGTCCAGCCTGGGTTTTAAAAAAGCAAAAGTTGTTCCTATTTTATACAATGGGTTTTTGTTTTATACAACTCGCTTTTTTTTGGATTTGTATTAAAAGAAGCTGTATCAAAAAGGTACAGCTTTTGTTTTGCTTTCAGCAACCCTCAATCTATATTCTTTTTTACAAAAGGAATTTACTAAAATGTTTTTAACGAAATTTTTATTTAAACCGAAGGCAGTTTTATATGCAAAAATTGCTGTAAAGAAGTTGAATGAAGACGCAAAACTACCTGCTTACTCAAGAAGCGGAGATGCTTGTATGGATTGTTATGCAGATAAAGATGTAACAATTCCTGGTTTTGATTTGGAAAAGGGATTGGGCAGAGCATCTGTACCTCTTGGATTTGCAATTGCATTGCCAAAAGGTTGGGAAGCTTTGGTACGCCCACGTTCAGGCCTTGCACTAAAAGAAGGGTTGACAATTCTTAATACACCTGGAACTATTGACGAGAATTACAGAGGTGAAGTTTGTGCAATTGTTTGTAACACTACATCAAAGGCTTATAATGTAAAGAAAGGTGATAGAATTTGCCAGCTTGCAATTCGCCCAATTTTAGGCATTGATTTGGATATAAAAAAATCTTCTTTTACAAATAAATCTTTTGAAGTAATGTGGGAAGAAAAAAAAGAGTTGGATGAAACAAACCGAGGCACAGAAGGTTTTGGGTCAAGCGGTAGGAGGTGAAAAATGATAAAACCCATGAAACAATACCATTTTGAAAGAGATAAATTTCGTGAAGTATTTAATCGCGTTTTTGGAGAAGATGATACAATCGATTTCATAAGTGGAACGTTTGGAAAACATGAATCAGGTTTCGATTATCAGACTTGGAATTTTAAGTGTTTTTGCATTGAGGAAGATTATCATATACTTGACCTGAGTACAGGTGTTTTAATTGTTTGGTACAAAGGTTTACATCTCGGAAGATGTAATCAATGTTCTCGTCCTGATTTCACTTTAAAAGACTTTGAACAAATGTTGTCAGAGTTACATACAGAGTTGATTGAGGTGTATGGAGAAAACAAAAATTAATTAAAAAGGAGGTAAAAGAGTTTGGTAGAATTTTACAACGAGGATTGCTTTAAAAGATTCTCTAAACTTGAAAAAGGGTCAGTTGATGCAATAGTCACTGACCCTCCATGAAAAACCGTATGGTATTGCATTTTCAGGAAAAACGTCTAACACTAATTGGGACAACTTGAGTGATAAAGATTATTACAAACTCTTATGCGCCTTTTTCTCAGAGTGTCAAAGGGTATTGAAAACAGGAGGTACGCTTTGGATGTGTTTTGGGCGTACAAAAATACAAACTGTTTTTCAAGCATTAAATGATTTTGATAAAGACAAAAGAGTTGAAAAAGATAGGCTGCAGGTTAATTTAGAAAATTGGCTAACCTATGCAAGACAAAAAGGTAGAGGAGCTTCAAAAAAGTTTAAGTCTCAAGCAGAAGAGATTTTTCATATAACAAAAGGTAAATCTTATGAATGGAATGCTATAGAGTATTTGAGAGAGTGTGTAGTACCTTATGTCAAAGATGGAAAACCCAGAGGATGGTTTTTGGATCAGACTGATGGTATAAGAAAAAGATGGAGTGGGGTAGGCAACATATTGTGTTTTACTTCCCCTTTCTTCAAAAACAAATTTGAACCTCAAATACACTCAACTCAAAAACCTTTTTTGCTTTTTACAGAGTTGATTATGCTTTCAACAAAACCGGGTGAAACGGTTTTTGATCCTTTTGCAGGCTCAGGTGTTTCAGGCATAGCTGCGGATTGTTGTGGAAGAAACTGGGTTGGCTGTGAGTTGGATAAAGAAATGTTTGCAAAAGCAAATAATTGGATTCATAATTACGATAAAACTTTAGTTGAAGAATATTACAAAAGCAGAGTTAGGGGTATGACAAAAGAAAAAGAGATAGAAATTCAACCTAAAAAGTTTACTTTGAATAAGGTATAGGAATTAAAAAAGGATTGGTATTTTAGCCAATCCTTATTTTTTTAACCTAATTTAAAACATGGAAAATGCAGATGTTTTAGAGAAATACAAAACTAAACCAACTCCTAGTTTAATTTATGATACAGGCGAGATAAAGGATCCATCTGCTTTTCAAACAATAGAAAACATAAACAAACATAGAAAAAACGTAAAAGATAAAATAGAATTTTTTATCAAGAAATTACAGGAACGCGCAAATGATCATGATATGTCAAAATTAAAACAACCTGAAATTGAATGGCTTATACAAATGGATAAAGAACCTTCTTATCCTTATGGTTCTCCCCAGTATTATGAAAAAATGAAAAAATGGGAAAAGTTTTTTGAACATCATTATAAAGAAAACAGGCATCACCCTGATCATTTTGCAGATGGTATTCAAGGTTTCAGCATAGTTGATTTGGTTGAATTTATTGCTGATATCACTTCTTATTTAGAGAATATGCACCCAGGAGATGCAATTCGAATAATTGAAGGGCAAAAAGAAAGATTTGGGCTTGATGATCAAATTGCCCAAATCTTGAAAAACACTCTTTTTGAATACTTTAGCTGGGTCGGAAGTTTTGAACCTGAATTTAAGCAACCTGAGTAGATTTTACAACCTGAATGCACGCAGACATTTCTTCATCTGAAATATTCAGAGTTTCTTTGTATAATTTTATCAAATCCTCTGAAGTTGTAACTTTATATTCTTCTACCTCAATCTTTTGAACATTGCCCATTTCACCTTCCTCTCTTAATTTTTCAGTAGAATAAATATTAATCCCTAAAAGATCTGCTTTTGTTTTTATTGATTTTTCCAGTATTTCTCCCTTGTACATTATTTTATAAAATATAGCAGGGTCTTTTTCTAGTAAATCCAATTCTTCAATGTTTTTTATATGTACTTCTTTTATTGAAACAAATGAAGGGATTGCAACTTGCCTTTCTTTCGCTTTTCCTTTTTCAAAATCTTTGCACAACATTTTTACAACCGAATTATTAAATTCTTTTCCCTCTGCAATACTATTCGGCAAAATCGAACCGAGGTACATAGGGTTTTGGTTATGCGAATGAATATGGCCTGCCATAAAAGAAGTTGCATTTATTTTACTTACATCCACAAATTCATTATTTCCAAACATTGATTCCAATTCCCAATGTGACAAAACCGCGTCAAATTGCTGATCTTCAACAGTTGAAATAAATTCATTTATCTTTTTGAATGTAGCTCCATAAACCCAAGGCAAACATAAAACCTTAAATCCAAGTTTAGTTGTAATTACACTCAAATCATCAATTACAGTAAAATGCAGTTCCTGTAAAAACTTTTTGGTGTTTACAATTTTATATTTATGTAATCCATAATCGTGATTGCCCAAAATTACATAAACCGTTTTGGCTTTTTTGAATAATAAATTTGACAATTCAACCGCCATTGCAGCTACATCAGGTAACAAAGTTGTTTTATCAAAAACATCTCCCGCTAAAAATATTTCTGTATTTTCTTTCATCTCATCAGGAAAAGTTTCATCAAGCCAATTTGTAAACTTTTTAAATCCTACTTCAAAAAAATTCTTTTTTCTTAAATGGATATCTCCAATACCACCTAAAACTTTTATCACTTCTTTACTCCGTTCAATGTAAACTTTGATTTTTTAATACTTTTTACAGTTACATCCACTTTTGTTATAAACTTTTCAATTGGAATATCTGATTCGCGAGGTAATCTACTTTCAATTATTTGGAAATTTTCATCTGCCAAATCCAGTAATTTTTTATAAGATTTCGAGGTATTTGAAAGCTCAAGCAATTCCTTTAATTTTGCGAATCTGCCAGTTCCGCTAAAGAAGTTTCTTTTCTCTTCAAAATAATTTACGTTTTCTTCACCCATTTCTTTTACCAATTCTTTTGCCAAATCATTTGCAGACCTTAAAATCTTTGTTCGGCTATCCAAGAAAATACCGGGAATATTATCGCTTTTATCTCCCCAAAAAACTTTCCAAAAAGTTACCGAAGTAATAGAAGGCTTGAATCCGTGTTTCTTTACAAAATCATCAAAAGTAAAAACACCATCATCCTTTATTGAAACTCCCTGAATAAGCATTTCAACTCTATCTTTTACTAAGTAGCGTGTAAAGTCTTCGTCAGAAGTAATCAACAAACATTTTCCTTCTTCAGTTAATTTTTCCGCGTAATCATCTGCTTCATATTCCAAAGAATGTAAAACTTTGACTTTTTTACTTTCATTCAAAATAAAATGAGAATAAAGTTTTTGCAAAGTGTCAATTTTCAATTCAGAAATCGCATCATTTTTTACACGAGTTCCTTTATAAGTTTCCAAAAGTTTTTGTCTTTCAGATTTTTGCCCGTCAGATCTTAAAGGGTCAAAAAGTATATAAAGTGTACCCATTGTTTGATTGGCTAAATTCAAAACGGTTTGTCTGTAATTATTAAAGATTGTATTGTTTTTTATATAAAGAGCTGCATCTTGATCAGAAAGGTTTTTCAAATAAAACGCCGCGACTCTATAGAAAAAGTTGGATGCATCCAAAATAACTTTATCGTAAATCTGCATTTTTCTCCTCTTCTTTTAAATATAGTTCAGAGACTGAAAAGCAATTTTAGCTATATTTTACTGTAGGAGAATCAAAATGATAAAAGTGAATTTTTCAAAAGAATGGAGCGAGGAGAAAAACAGCTTTGTTTTCAAAGTAAACAGTGAAGGTATAAGTCCTAAACAAATGGCGAATATTATAGAAAACATCAAAGCTTACTGTGATAGTATATCTGTAGGCGATTATACAGCTGTATTTGATGGAGATGAATTGAAAATCAAAACAGCAACAGTCTCTGTGTGAATCTATATTTTTTTGAAAAGGAGTTTTTATAATGGATGAAATGTTTACTGAAATAAAAGTATATGTAAAGACTTTACATCTTGCTCATTGTTTGTATAGAGGTGCTTATTCAGGTCTTTGCTGCGGGAATGTATATAGAGATAAAGGTCAATGCGATGGAAAAAATGATAGGTATGATTTGGGAGATAAAGCTTTTCCAGTAATTCATGCTCATACATATCATATTACAGTTCTTTATACAATGAATGAACCTGTAATAGATTTGACAAAAGAATTGGATGAGTTTTTTGACAAATATGAAAATACAACTTGTTTGACATCCGACAACCCTATTTCTGAATTATTTAAGGGGCACCCAAACTTCCATATTTGGGATGAAAACCCGACTGCAGAGTATATGGCATGTTCTTGGTGCAAAGAATTAACAGAAAAGTTTGGCAACAAACATATACGGGTAAGCGTTGAAGAAACTTCCCATAATCTTGTAAGATACAGCGAGTATACCGGTTGGACAATTGTAACAAATATTGAACTTCCTGTAGCTTTTCCTGCGTTTCCTGATTCAGAGGATATTACTCCTTTGACGGGTTCAAATATTTTTGTAACAGTGGAATTGACTTCAAATAAATTGGATAAAAATGGAATGGTTATTGATTTCAAAAAGATGAAGAAAATTCTTCACGAAGTTTTTGATAAATATGATCATTCCTTGATTTTGCCAAAAGATTGTAAACTCGCAAAAGCATATAAAGAGAATTTTGAAAAAAACGGAATTGATTATTCAAGATCTAGAATTTATGAAGTGCCTGTACAGTTTAATATGCAAGATGCAATCAAAGGGCTGTTTGAGGAAGAAGTAAGAAACGCGTTTAAAAACGAACTTGAGTTGGATTCTGTAAATGTAAAATTGGAATTTTAATGATTTTAGAAGAACAAATTCATAAAAATATTTACCGTTCTTATTACAGGGGGCAATTAAAAGACCCCTTTTCTATATTTGAAGTAAAGAGAACAGTAAGTCCGAAAAAAGTAGAATTGGTTTGAATCCAATCGAAATCAAGGTTTGACTCCTGACGGCTATTCTCTTTTTATTAAAAAACAGAAATCTAAAAAAGTTATCAAGTGAGATTTTTTCAGATCTCACTTTTTTTTTGACTAAGTTTTTCAATATGGAAAACTTTGACGAATATTTAATTTACTTTGACCCAAAAGGCAAGAGAGCTGCAATTTTATGGGAGGATGGAATGACAACCCTTTTCCCAGAGAATTTGCTTTCTTTTAATGAAGGCGTAAAAAGACTTCAAAAAGAGGGTGAACTGTATTTACAAGAAACATTGCGAACTGAGGAAAATTTGAAATACTTTGAAGAACTCGGCGTGAAAACAACTGATAAATTTTAAAAAAAAAATTTTGTTTGATTTTTCAAAAAGTACCCCTATATTATTAAACATAAAAATTCTTCAAAAGAGGTACTTTATGAAACAGACAAACAAAAACCCAAATTCACTCGGCGCTTACGTTGTTTCACATTACAGCGAATTGGGCAAATGCAGAACTTCGCAGGATGTAATCAATTTCGTTGAAAAGGGTCGCAACCCTACAAACACAACTTACGTTGATGAAGTTATTAAAGAAATCAACACCAAATTCAAATTCAAGCCAGTTCGCGCAATCGACTATGTCGGTCGCAATGTTGTACTTGCAGGTGAAGGTCTTCGCGCAAACGTATAATTGAAAAAACAAATCGGGGTCTTTCGGGGGTTCCGATTTGTTATGATCTCTTTTTCACAAAAATAATTTTCATAAATAGAAAGGAGGTGTAAAAAATGAGGAGTATTAGAGAGAATGTTTTTGAATCTAATTCTTCATCAATGCACTGTTTGACGGTTGCTGTTGATTCAAACAAAAAAGATAAAAAGTACATAAAAAAGTATTTGAAGCCTTTTTTGCAGAGTGATGGTTCTTATAAAATTGAAATTACTTTGAAAGATGATTTGGTAGATGAGGGTTCATTCACAATACGCCATTATATACCCCATTATTCAATTCACGATAAGTTGATGTATGCATTTGCTGCAATTATACAGCATTATCAGTCTCTCATTCAAAACGGCCCTTATAAGCCTTATCCTTATAGTTGGATAAAGGATGAAAAAAAGCGCGAAGAGGATTTGAAAAGAAGGCAGGATGAATACCTCAAAGATAAAGCAGATTGGGAAGCAAAAGGTCTTCATGTAGGTAATGTTTTCTTTATCGAAAAATTCGAAAAGCATATTCACGATTTTGAGAGTCATCTTGCAGAAGATATACGCTTTGCTCTTTTTGGAAGAGGCCCTGAGTATGAATGGAAAAACGAAAAGTATGTTCCAAAAGAAGAGGATAAACGCCCTAAAGTCACAGTTAAATTGAATTACGAAATTTCTGAAACTGACATTATTCAAACAGATGATGATTGGTTTTCAACTGGCTGTTACGGAAACGAGGAGTTTTATGCAGCGGTCTGTGCAAGTACATGGAATTTGTCAGCTTGGATTTTGAATCCTTACAGCGCTATTTTGGCTGGAGGAGATGAACAGGATGAATCTGATAGTCTTGCTCAGGTAAGTGAAGCAAAAAGATTGCTTGATGAATCTTGGGAAAAATACAAAGCGGGTTGTGGGAATTCTGAGGATGACTCTGATTTGATTCTAAATCCAGGAAAAGTAATATTTCCTATTGGAGGATGATCAAACTAAGATTTTAGTGGATAGGTTTTCTTACAGAAGTCTATAATAAAAAACATAAGAAATCGTTGATTTCTTTTTTAATCTTTATAAACAAAAAGAAGGTTTTACAAAAATGGGTAAAATCAAAACAAAGCAGCTCCCTATTGAGTGGGAGGAAAATTCAAAAGGCCATCTTGTTGGAGCTATTTCAGAGAATGGTCCTAGCCTTACAACTCTCGAAAACGAGATTATGGATATGCCAATTGACGTACCCGGTCTGAAGAAAAAGGACGTCACAGTTGACATTCTGATTAAGTTCCCAGAGAATTTCTCAGAGAATCGTAAAAATGACCTTTTTGATTCTGTAAAGGAAATGTACAGCGGTTGGAAGGTTGAATTGAAACCGGAAGGGATTTTTATCATTCCCGATCTTGATGTAGAAAGAGATTATTGAAAAAGTAAGAAGGAGGTTCCGAAAAAAGAGCCTCCTTTTTTTTTGCTCAATTTTATTATTCAAACCAAAAAAAAATTCCCTCGAAAAGTGAGGGAATTTTCAATTTCAGTCTTCACCTGTCAAACGGTTTTGTGCTTCACCAGGTAAATCAGTTGTAAATTGTTTTCTTGTCCAAAAATACTTTTTAGAACCATCTCCGAAATATTCGTACCGAATTGGAAGCCCTCTCAATCTTCTTTCATTGCGAACTTCTTTTTCGGTTTTGTCATTTCCTTTCAACCCATTGCAGATTGTACAAAGACATTGAGAATTTCCCATTGCATTTGAACCACCTAAACTTTTCGGTTGAATATGATCCCAAGTCAGCAACACTTCTTTTCCGTTATGATCTAATCCATAAAAGTTCAAGTGCGCGTTATCTTTAGTTGCTTCGTGACTTTCAACAGCTGCAAAAGCCGCTGAAATTCCGCAAAATGTACATGTTAGATTTTTATGTACCCAAAGTAAACGCATTCTTGGACTTTTTGCGTTACAGGTCATACCGTTTGGAAATGTCATTACATGATCAACAATTGGTGGAATTTCAGACAAAGAGAGTTTAATGTATCTCAAATGCCTTGACATACTGCCCTGAATTGGTGTTTCGTATATTTCCAAATTTACACCCCCCTTTATTGAGATAAATATAGGGGGCTTCGTATTTTAATCTAATTTATACTTTACATCTTTTTGAACAATCTCAACTTTGAAACCTTTTGTCGTTAAATAATCTTTGAGAAATTCTTGCGAATCAGGATTACCGTGAACTAAAAAGATTTTCTTTAATTTTGAAGTATTCATTTTTGAAAGCCATTTATACATTTCTGTATAATCTGCATGACTTGAAAAAGCACTCAAACTTTGAACTTCCGCATTTAATTTATATTCCTCTCCCTGAATATTTACATACGGGTTTTTTTCTTGAATTTCTCTTCCTAAAGTATGTTCACCTTGATATCCAACAATTAAAATTGTATTCTTCGGGTTTGATATATTAAACCTTAAATGAGTTAAAATTCTTCCCGCTTCCATCATTCCTGATGCAGCAATTATAATGCAGGGTGTTCTCTTTTTTGCAACTTCCAAACTTTCTTTATAATCATTTACACAATGTAAACTCGCAACACTAAACGGGTTTTTACCTTTGCTTATAAAATCATCTTGAATCTTTTTATTAAAACATTCAGGGTGAATATTAAAAACACCTGTTGCATTTATTGCCATTGGGGAGTCTACGTATACAGGAATACGTGGAATTTTTCCTTCTGCCATTAAAGTTTTTAAATGATAGATAATTTCTTGCGCTCTTTCAATTGCAAAAGAAGGGATAATTACTTTACCACCTCTCTCTACGGTTCTATTTATAATATTTGCAAACTCTTTTAATGCAACTCCTGAGCTTTGATGTGTTCTGTTTCCATAAGTTGATTCCAAAACAATATAATCAGGACAAGGTATATCTGTTTCAGGTGCATTTGTAATTGGGCTGCTTTCCCTTCCAAGATCTCCTGTAAATAAAATATGTGTTTGAGATTTTAAAAGCCCAAACAATCTTTTCTTTGTAACGTTTATGTCAATTAAGCTTGAACCTAAAATATGGCCTGCATCATAAAACGTAACTTTTACATTGTCGTTTATATATTTTTCTTTGTGATAAAAATGGCAGCGGAATTGATTCATTGTTTTTACAACATCTGCTTCTGTGTAAAAAACATTTCTTTCACTTTGTTGTATTTTTGCGGAGTCTAGTAAAATAATTGAGGCTAAATCCCTTGTTGCAGGTGTTGATCTTATTTTTCCTTTATAACCCTCTTTTATAAGTTTTGGTAATAAACCTATATGGTCATTATGAGAATGAGAAATCAAAACTGTTTCAATTTTATCTACAGGAACAGGGCAAGTAAATTCTTGATTTTGTTTTTCTTCTTCTTGTCCTCCCTGCCAAGCTCCGTAATCAATTAAAATATATTTGTCATCTATTTTCAAAAAATGCTTTGAACCCGTAACACTTTCCACAGCTCCGTATGATTGTAATTCTATATTCAAAAGCAACTCCTTTTTTACATAAATTATAGTTTTTAGTCTTCGATTCTTTTCTTTCCCCTCTTTAATTTATATTGTTCTTTCAAAAAGTCTGTTATTTCTTTTGCAAAACGGGAATTTGTCCTACTGCAGAAATGGCTTGTTCCTCTTGCAGTTTTTAATTCTCCCATTTTTTCAACCAATTTATATTTCAGCTTTTCAGGTCCCATGCTTCTATAACGAGTTTCAATCAATCTCTTCTTTTTATTTCTAATAGCTGCTTCTTCAACTTCATCTCCTCCCTCATCGCCTCCAAAGTCTTCATCACCTCCAAAATCATCTCCTCCCCCAAAGTCGTCTCCTCCCTCTTCCCCTCCTTCAGCGTTTTCTTCAGCTCCTTCTTCTCCTAAAATCTTTTCATAATTATCCAACTCTGTTTTTGACATTCCTCCGTATTTTGAAATAATATCTTTTTTAATTGTAACTGGTAATTGTGCTTTATCCTCAAGACCTAATAAACCTGCAACAGCTTCCAAAATAGTGTCTGCCAATTGTAACTTATTTGACAAATCATCTGTTGCAACAGGATTTTCAACATTTAAAGTCAAAACAAAATCTGGAATATCTTGATTCAAAATTGAATAATGCAATCTAATATCATCTTCAACTTCTCTAATAATTATATTTCTTATTTGTTCAACTAAATTGCGGAATGGCTTGAATAATGCAATCAATGCAACCCCTGACATTTGGAATCCTTCTGCGGTTGGATCCAAATAACTTAAAGGAATACCCGTGCTTGAAGAAACTCTTTGTTCAAAGAATTTTAATTTATCAGTTGCACCCGAATTATCTGAACTTTCTCCTCCAACTTTTTCAATTGAAACCAAATCATCTGAAGTCCAAATATTTGTACATAAACTCGGGCCTTCCATTCCAGATGAGTATGACATCAATCCTACATTCTCATATCTCTCTTTTACTTCTTCAACTATATCAAAAGCTCTTGCTGTTGTTGCATTGCCCGTTTTTACTTTGTATTGATAAATAGGAAAAGAAAGAAGGTTCTTCAAATCATCTAGGCCCATTGATCTCTGTAATTGTTTATATGCAGCCAAAGCAGCAAGTAAAGGAGGTTGCCCATACGGCCAGAATTCAGAAACTTCTGCATTGAATCTAAAATGAGTTACCTGCCAAGGAGCAACCATTGTATCATTTTGAATTCTATATCCAAGTAAATGACTTGTAAAATATTCGTTTGAACTTGTATCTGAAATGTTTTCAATATAATTTTTTAATAATTCGTCTTTTGATTTATAAGAAACTTTGTTTGCTGAAAAATTAAAATTCAAATTTGTTTGGCCAAAACTTCCATTTGTTGGCCTGTTCATATTTACAGAGAATCCAGTGGATTGGCCTGCTCCATACCCTCCCATCTCAGCAAAAAAATTCGCAATCATTGAAGGTTTGAATTCTAATCTCTCAACAATTTCGTTTACTTTTACCCCTTCCATTCCAACAATTCCAGCTGAAGATATTTCTTTTGCCCGGAAGGCTTCTCCATATAAAAATATATTCCAAGCAAGCGAATATATTACAGTTGTGTCATATTTCCAAATATCTTTTAATAAAGCATTTGTTTTATCCTGCCATTCGTTGTCTTCTGAAATAACGGTAAAAGCTGTTGGATCAGACATCATTGCAGTTTCTGAAGCAACCAAAGTTACCGCGTTTTTTATCAACCCTTCATTATCACAAAGAGATGTTAACGCGTCAAGTCTTTCTTGTCTCTCTGAAATATTTGCATACGTATTTGAAGTATCATTTAGCCAATCCTCAAAATATTCTTGAATTGTATTTGACATTTTTGAAGCCATTGCCAATTTTGAAACTAAATCAACTTCTTGTTTTGTATCATGAGTTTCTAATTGAAAAGGAGTTGGCTTACGTATTATTTTATATTCGGGGCCTGACTTAACTTTTTTATTTTTCTTGTCTACATCTTTTTGTACTGCAAAACCAAATCTTGCAGCTAATCTTTGAAATAATGATGTACGACTCACGGTTTTTATTTCTTCTGCAATTTCTGAATTATCTACTGCCATGCTTTATTTAGTAGTTCACTTCAGAAATTGCAATTCTCTTTTTATCTTCTTGCCCAATCTACAAAATTATTTACAAAAGCTTCCACATCTTCATAATAACTTGCATCAGGATCAAAGTATTCAAAATCCGGAAACATCTTCCATATCTTTTGAGATACACTTGCTGAAAAAATTTTGTCATAACATTCTTCCCAAACTTCATCATTTTCGCGATCCCAATCACACATGTTTCCTGCTTCGTCAAAAGCGTTTTGAAGAATTTCAGCAACTGTTAAAGCAGACATACCTTCACAAATTTCAACATCATTCATACTCATATCCTACATTGCAAAAGAAAACCTTTTCCGTAATTTTTTTCAACGTATTCCAAAAAGGGTTTTATATCATTTCCTGTAATTACATCTATACCTAAACTTTCCATTAATTCAAGTTTTGCATGTTCTTTTTCAAAATGACCCTCCGCTAAATAACTGCCTTTTATTTCAATCAATTTCCCTTGAACTTTGAAATCAGGATGAAAAATATGGAATTTCTCATCTTCATCTTCCAACTTGTAAGGGATTTCAATATCGGGGTGGTATTCAAAAGAATACCCAAAATCTCTCAAGTAAATATAGAATGCAACTTCCCAGCTTGAGTCAAAAATAATACCGTCAAGTTTGTGTAAAACTTTTTTCATAATCAAAATATAGATGTATATAGCTCTTCAACCTAAATGAAGCAAAAAGCGGAATGTATCACGAGTTATTATTTCTAAAATCTTTTAAAAAGATTTTTAATTTTTTAAATATATATTTAGAAACCCCTATCTCGTTGTACATTCACTTTTTTATTTCTTTTCGGGGTTATTAAAATGCATAATGATATATGATTCTTCTTTTTTATATAATACAAATTCGAATGTATAACATGTTATTGAAACAAGTAATACAATAAAATTGCGTTAAAGTCTTATAGAATAAAGGAATAAGATTAAATGTACAACGAGTTAGATTTATTAAACTTTTTAAAATGCTTTTTTGATTTTTTAAAATATAATATAAAAACCCGAAACTCGTTGTACATTTAATTCTTTTGCGGCTTAATGTATAACGAGTTAGTAAAACAAGTGATACATTAAAACTATGATAAGCTGTTATAATACAAAGAAATGGAAGATAAATGTACAACGAGTTAGGATTTATAAACTCTTTTAAAAACTTTTTTGAAATTTTAAAATATAAATAGAAACCCCTTATCTTGTTGTACATTTACTTATTTCTCTTTATTTTATAACACTTTAGCCGAGTTTTAATGTATAACGATTTATTAAAAATGTATCATTTTTAGGTTAGGATTTGTATTATATAAAAAGAAGGAGGTATTTATTATACTTAAGAAATCAAAAGAGATTGAATGTACAACGGGTTAAGAGGGTTTCAAATATATTTTTAAAATTTCAAAAATCTTTTTAAAAGATTTTAGAAAAGTTAACTCATTATACATTTACTTGTTTTTCTTTGTATTTTAAGGGTTTAGGAGAATTTTTAATGTATCATATGTTAGAAAACTTGTTATACATTCACTTGTATCATATTTTTGTTATACATTAAAAAAGGCAGAAAAATAGATTCCGCCTTACATATAATATAGAAAAGATACATTCGTGAAAAGAAATAAAAAGTTGAATGTACAACGAGTTACGGGTTTTTAATTATATATTTAAAATTTCAAAAAAGTTTTTAAAAGAGTTTAGAAAAGATAACTCGTTATACATTCACTCCCATTTCCTTACTCTATAAGGATTTAACTCACTTTTAATGTATCACGAGTTGCTCTAACATATGATACATTAAAATCGCGCTAAAGTCTTATAATACAAAGAAGTAGAATTAAATGTACCACGAGTTAACTTTTATAAACTTTTTAAAAAACTTTTTCAAAATTTTAAAATATAATATAAAACCCTCTAACTCGTGATACATTTAATTCCGTTTCCTTTTTATTTGATTTCAGCCTATACCTTTTTTCTATATTAAAAAAACTCATACTGGGCTTTTTATAAAGGTGAAATCTCAAGTACTAAATTAAAACGGAGGATTTCACAATGAGAATTTTAAAAGAAAACGTTTTACAGGATTATCCTCAATTAAAACCTGTTTATGATTTTGGAAAAAGAAAACATGATGCAACCGGTAAAATAAGAATGAATTCAGGAGCACCTTATTGGGTACACCCTGATATGGTTGCAGAAGTTGTTGCTGCTTACGGGGGAACTGATGATGAAATTGAGGCAGCCCTAGGGCACGATTTAATTGAGGATGCTAATGTTACATATGAGGATTTGATAGATAATGGGTTTTCGGAAAAAGCAGCTAACATAGTTGAAGAGGTTACCAACATTGAATCTGAAGTGAAAAGATTAGGAAAAGAACAATATATAAACAAGGAACTTATGGAACTCTCGGATTCTGCGTTATTTGTAAAAATTGCGGATTGTTATTGTAATTATTGGGATCATCCAAAGCCTGGTCAAAAAGAAAGACTGATAAGAAACTTAAAATACTTGATTGAATTTAGAGGAGAAGAAAACATTCCAAGAAAATGTAAAAGACTTTTAAAAGGAATCCCCGAATTAGAAGAGTATTTAGATATTTTAGATACAAATGAATTTGAAGATTCTTTTGATGATTTTTCTGAAGAACCTCAATATTTAGTAAGTTAAACATGACGTTTTCGAGTACACTAATTTTTACATGAATTATGAAAAAATTTACAGAAATTATGTTGAATTTGTAAGAAAAGAGGTATCCGAAGGAAGAAGACCTTCGGATAGAAGTACTTATATTTTTCAAAGAAAAAAGGGAATTTTGAAAAAAGATGAAATTTTTGAATTTCACCATATCTTACCAAAATGTTTAGGAGGAGAAGATTCTAAAGAAAATTTAATTCCTTTAACTCCAAGAGAACATTATTTAGCTCATTTAACACTTTGGAAAATATATCCTCATGAAAATGGAATTGCATTAGCTCTTTGGGCTTTTAACGGGGCTTTTAAAAAAGAGGGTTTTGAATTTCAAAAAGGTCTGCCCTCAAAAATATATCAAAAATTGAAAGAATCTATTGATTTTGGGGCATCTCAAAGAGGTATTAAAAAGTCTCCTGAATTTTGTGAAAATTTAAGAAAGAAAAGATTAGGAAAAAAAAATTCGGAAGAAACAAAAAGAAGAATAAAAGAGCATCATGCAGATGTGAGGGGTATAAAAAACGCAAATTTTGGAAAAAAGTGGAGTGAAAGTCAGAAAAAAAGAGCTTCTGAAATCAAAAAAGAATACTACAAGGATCCTCAAAATAGAAGTAAACCTGTTTTGAGTAGGAAAAAGAATGGAATTTCCTATAAAGGAAGTTTGAACCCTAATGCAAAAAAAGTTATTTGCACCACTACTAATGAAGTTTTTGATTCAGTGAAAGATTGTTGTAAAAAAATTTTTAATAATGATGAACATGGAATATGTCAATGCGTTGCAGAAGCTGCGAGAGGGAAAAGAAAAACAAAAACACCTTTTTCTTTTAAGGGGTATTCTTTTAAATATGAGGAAGTTTGAAAGACGTAGAAAAAGAAGAAATTGAGAACCCTTCTTTTTAATCAAACAGTTTTTTAAATGCTTTTCTATATTCCTTAAAAAGGAGAAAAGTAATGAATAATAATAAGGTGAAAAATTGCAGCTTTATTGTTGTAATTTTAGCAATGGCTTCTGTTATTTTTAGTGTAGCTGCTAATCAAGTTTCAGGAAGATTAGGCTTCTTTGGGCCTTTCGCAGCTCCTTTGGGTGTGTTTTATTTTCCTTGCATTTATGTTATTTCTGATATTCTTTCAGAAGTGTATGGTTATAGAATTTCCAGATGGGTTTCCTGGATTACCTCTTTTGTAAACATCATATTCCTCGGATTAGTTCTTGGTGTAATTTCCATTATCAAACCGGTACCGTGGTGTGAAGATTTAAATCAAGCCCTTTGGGATGTAAATGGAACCTCATTCAGAGTGGTAGTAGGATCTATATTAGGAGCGGTTTTAGCTGGATGGGTTAATGATATTATTTTTCAAAAGTTTAAACATAAGGAAGGAGAAAAGGGTTTTGCAAAAAGAAAACTTCTTTCTAGTTTAGCTGCAGAGGCCGTAGATACTATTACATTCATCACTATAGCTTTTTTAGGTACAATGCCTTTTAGTCCCCTTTCAGAAGGAGGATCTATTTACACTTCTGTATGTTCTTTGTATGTTGTACAGTTTTTATTGAAATACAGTGTTGAAGTAATAACAGAACCTTTAGCTCATCTTTTAGCTAAGAAATTGAAGAAATTGGATCCTGATGCTTTCGAGGATAGAAGCAATTTCAATATTTTTGGTTTTGAGAAAAAGCAGAAAACAAACTAAATCAAAAAGTCAAGGGGACAGGTTAGCAATCCCACTGCAACTTGAAAATTGCATCATACTCAATTTTCTAACCCTTTCTACTAATTAAATTTATAGAGTCGTGGGAAGCTCTTAAAAGGAGTTTAAGTATGAAAAAATTAACAGATGAGGTCATATTCCTCAAATCCCTAGAGAATTTCTCTACTCTATTTTTAGAGTATGGTGGAAATCAAAAATTTCAATTCATTTGTGAAAAATGCAATCACTCTCAAACCCTTCCAAAGAAAAGAATTAAAAAACTTCAATCCTTAAAATGTTCAAAATGTAGAAGAAAAGAAACTAATCTGCAAAAATATGGAGTTGAAAATATTTTTCAGGATACTAAAAGAATTGAAAAGGCCTGCATTTCAAAGCTTGGAGTATCAAACCCTCAGCAATTAAAGACTGTAAGAGAAAAAACTAAGAAAACTAATCTAGAAAAATATGGATGTGAAACTCCTTTGCAATTAGAAAAATCTAAAGAAGCATCTAGACAAAATTGGAAAGAATGTAAAGATACCAGAATTGAAAGAAGAAGAAAAACTTGCAAAGAGAAGTATGGAGAAATTCATTTTTTAAAAACAAACGAAGGAAAAGAAAAATAGGAAAACACTTGTAAGGAAAGATTTGGGTGTAAAAGTTCATCTCAATCAGAAGTTGTTAGACAAAAATTAAAGGAGGCTTGGGCTAAAAAATCAGAAGAGGAGTTAGTAGCTATAAAGGAGAAGTATGTATCTACTTGTTTAGAAAGGTATGGAGTTGAAAGCTCTTCACAATCTCCTGAGATTCGGAAAAAAGGAAAGTCTAAAATTAGAAAGGATGGACAATTGTTCGATAGTAGTTGGGAATTGAAAGTTTTTGAATTTTGTAAGGAAAATTCAATTCCTGTAAAAAGAGAACCTGTAGTTTTAGAATATGAATTTCAAAACAAAAAATGTAAATATTTTCCTGATTTTGAAGTGAACTACTGATTGGCTAAAGACCAATCAGCTTCCAACTTTATGTTGTTTCCAACAATGAGTTTGGACTTTCCTGTATATTTTAATTTTGCTATTTATCAAACCTTTGTATAAAGGTCATCTATTCTTGCATTAATATTTTGAAATTCCATTTCTATATAATTTAAAATACCATTGAAAGTATTTACATCGGCTTTGTCAAATTCTTTTTTAACGGATTTAAAGAAAGGAATTCTTTAACGTTATAATATCTCCAAAGGTTCATTGGATTCCATTCAAGAAGGCCACCCTCTTTTATTGTACAAAAACCTTTAACGAGGCAAAAAGTTAATATTGGAAAATTTTTAAAATCCCAATTTGTAACAATTGGGCTTCCAAATTCCTTTCTAAACTTCTCCACTTGTTCGTAAGTAGGCTCATCATACTTTAGACGAATCACTCCTTCTCGAAACTTTGAAAAATCTATTGGAAGATTTTTCGGAAGATCAACCCATTTACCTTCGGTTTCTTCATATTCAAGGGTTGCACCTCTGTCGTAACAATTTTTTAAAAACTTTTGAGATTCACTCAATTTTTCCTTAAACATTCTTTCCTCCTCTAAAATATCCTGCATTAAAACCAGATTTAAATGCTCTTTCTACTCTAAATTCTTCGCAAGGGTCATCAAACATTTTATCTTTTGAATATTCCTTCCACGCTTTTTCAATTTCTGAATTTGGGGATTCAATAATGTTATTGATTTTCTTTTTTAGATGTTTAGAAATGAATTTTAACATATTAGTATTATAGAGATACGCGCAGAAGAAAAACTAATTTTTTACATATGACTAGAGCAGAATTAAAACAAAAACGTTTGAACGAAGAAAATGAAAAAATTGAGGAATTAAAAGGTAAACAAATAACTGAGGATCAAAAGAATTGGTTCCGTAGTACTCTTCAATGGAAGGAATTTAGAGACTCTTTTGAAAATGCAGGTGTAAAGAAATTTAAAAATGGAAAAGAAAAACCCATCAAAGCAGTAGACCCTTTTACTCTTAATCCTCTAAAGAAAGGCTGGCAATTGCACCATTGCGATCTTGACAGTAGAAATTACACAAATCTAATTAAAGAACACTTTTTAGCACTTAATCCCAACTCACACTCGTTCTTACATTGGGCATTCACTCAGATGTGTAAGGATAAAGGTTTTATAAAAAGATTTGAGGATGCATTATATATGATGTACGAATTAAATGAAGGAAAAGATGTGAAGGATTTCAAGTGAAATTATTTTGACAAAAAAATAAATGAGATGTTTCCCCATCTCATTGCAATTTAGATCTAAATCTTTTTCTGAGAATTTTTCGATAAGCCTTCAGCAAGCTTATTTAGTTGAGCTTTTCCTTCTTCCAAACTATAATAAAGAGCTTCTTTTATCCACCCGTCTGTTCCTTCTATATATCCATTAAAGTCATGCCAAAACAAAAATTTCTTGTACTGAATCTTGAATGGCTTTGCATTTGTCGAGCGATCTCCTAAAGATAATCTAAGTTTCATGTTGAAAAATATAGAACCAAAATTAAAAAACTACTCAAAAAAGAGTAGTTTTTAGATTCACTTAAAAATATTCAAGAATTTCGTTAATTATTCTATGTTCTTTTAGAAACTTATCTAAATCCTCATAATCTTCAATAGTTTCGTCTTGTATTTGAAGCAAATCTCTTAAATATTCCCTGTACTTTCCAGGAATTACTAAATCCTCTTCAGCTTCCTTAAAAGCTCGCTTATTTTTAATCATCTTACTCTCCTTTTTTATAGTAGAAGGCGTTATACTTCCTTTAAACTCATCAATAAAATCAATTGTATCTTCCAGGTCCATTTGCAATTCTGAAAGTTCACCTGACCAGCTTTCAATTTTTTCTTTATTTGAATCTTTACAATCAATTGTATAAGAATCCACTCCGTTTGGAGAGAATGAGAAAATCAAATCAGTTCTTCCACAATCAACCTGCCAAATAATTGAAACATTAGATTCTTTATCCATTATAAAGATATCCGGTCTATTAGAATCTTTCAAAAACTTCAAAACCCTTGCGCGAAGTTTTGCACTAAAGTTTCCTGCTCTTGCTTCTTTTAAATTTCTATTTATTCTCATTTTTATTTTCCTTTTAAAACAATTAGTGGGTTTTTTTGCATTAAGGAAATGTATATTTTCAGTATAGGAGTCAAAAATGAATGATCTTGAAAATTCATCTAAAATTGAAAAAATGGAAAATTTCTTTCATCAATGGTACGACATTTTGAATCCTTTACAAAAAATAGATGCCGATAACTTTTTGTTGAATTATCCAATACACGAGATTGAAAATGATATCTTTTCAGCTGCAGAAAAGAACAATATTAAAATTGAGGTTCCTCCTGCAAGGCTTTTTCAAGTTGAAGTTGAAAATAAAGTGAAAACCCCAGAACGCAAAATTCTAGAGTGCAAATTCATTCCATTTGGAAAAACTAACGACTCTTTCCGTAAAGAACTTTTCAATCTTTTTGAAAATACAAAAAGCACTTACCCTGATAAACTCATAACTTTTTTTTGCATGTGCCCTTTTATAAAAAGTTTTTCCTTTTCCGCAAAAGAATATCAATACGGAATACTTGGAACTTTTTGGATTCCTTAAAAAAAGCTCCTGTAAAAAGGGCTTTTTAATATCCGTAAAATTCAATTCTGTAATTATATCTTGTTCTTGTACCATCTTGAAATTCATCAAAAGAGCAAGCTAAAAGAACTTGCCTAACCTTGTAATCTTCTTCGCATTCGTGAATTTCTACACCAAGATCGTATTCGCTTACACTATAAGTTTGTTCAGCATAAACTATCAATTCACGTACAGCTTTTAAAACGGCAGCGAGATTGTTGGAAACGTTGATTTGCTTTAGAATTTCACCTCCTTGACAAGTTAGAGGATTATCTTTCGGCTGTTTCTTTACAAAAACCAATTGTTTTAAAAAAGTTCTGCTGACTGCAGGAAAATCAGGATCATTGTGAGAAAGCATACTCTCCGCATGCCGATCACACCAATCTTTTACAAATTTCTCTTTCTCTGCATCTGTATAACATGTGGTGAGATAATCATCTAAATCTGAGCCACAAAAATCTGCGCTATGAAAAATATCCCAAACTGCCATAATTGTACCTCCTTAGAAAAAGGTTAAGGGTTTTCACAAAAAGACCCTTACCTTTTCATTTTTTTTTAGAAATTTTTTTCTGTTGAATGCTTTACAGAGTACATTACCCTTGTAAGATAATAATCTCCTTTCTGCTGGTAAGGTTTTTTACCTTCTTCCAAAGGCTGAATATTGAAAATTACCCAACCTTTTTCTGCGTGCTGCTGAGCGAGCTTGTAAACTTCTACTTTTGAATTTAAACTGTCATAAGCTGCAGCAATTTTCTTTTCTGTAGCTTTATAAGCTTTGCGGAACTCTTCAACTGCATAACCAGAAGCGTTAATCCAATCAAAACTCATTTTTGATTCTTCCAAAATCTTTTTCGCTTCTGCAACTTCTTTTGCAATTGCAGCTTTAAGTGGTTCAACGTTTACCGAAGTTTCAGCAAACCGCTTGTTTACCTCAATAATTCCTTCACGGTACTTTTCAATTGTACTCATCAAATCTTCGAGTTCAAAACCCTCAATTCCACCATTGAATTTATCACCGAGTTTGTAAGCCTCTGTTTTGCTCCACATTTCCCAAGGAGCATCCATTGTAAGATCTGTAAGACCCTCTTTCTTCAATGTAGGAAGGTAATCATAACGAAGACTAATGAATGTTCCATACTTTGAATCTCTGCACTGTGAAAAAGGAATTCCTTTATACATCCACATTGTAAAGCGGTTGCCATCATCTGAAAAATTAAACTGTGGAAGGTATTCAAAACCTTCAATGTCCTGGATTCTTTTCTCTGTAACTGTCTTGATCATTGTTCGTACCTCTTATGCTTATAATATAGGGTTTTGAGTAAAGAAATTCACACAAAAAAATAAAATTCTTTTTGCAAAAGTTACCCTATAATATTGAAAGCAAGGCAGGTATTAAATTGAGCAATATACTTGAAAAACTTTTAGCTTTAGCAAACGATAAGTGCAATTCTTTTGAAAGTGCTTTGGCCTATAAAATGTATCTTAAACTAAAAGATAAGTTTTCAGAAGAAGAAGCTGTCAAGAAAGCAAATGAAGAAGCTGAAAAAGAGTGGAATGCTTATGATAGTTCTACATGGTCTGAGGATGAAAGAAAAGAATACGATTACTGGCGTGGCGGAAAATTCTCTTTTGAAAGAACAGAAAAATTTCTCAATGAAGTGTACAAAGTTGAAGGTGGATATCTTATAAGACGTTGGAATTATTTGAATGCAATGTCTTTTCATTACATAACTCAGTTACGTACCTTTGGGAATGAATATGAAGGCGTAAGAAAAAATTGCCTTAAAAAGATTGCCTTTTTTGAGCAACTTCAAGAAGATGAGTTTGGAAAAGATGAATATGATGATTACGATTGGTACACAGAAACAGAAGGCACAATTAAATTTGAAAGATTCCAGGGGCAAGATAATAAAAAAGTAGGCAATCCAAAAATAAATTATCTCATGTTTATTGAAGGGAGTTTGATTTCACTGCTTGAAAGCTTTTACCCTAAAGATGCATTCAAAAATGCAAAAAGTTTCGAAAGTAATGCAATTGCAAAATTAGAGTATTAAAAAAAGGTTCCCTTTTTACAGGAACCTTTTTCCAAAATTTTAGCGGCGTCTATTTATCTTTCTTCTTATAGCTTCCTTCAAACGTCTAATACGAGCCCTTCTCCTTATTGCTTCTTTGAGGTCTGTATCCGCATTTTCAATGTCGTCTTTTGTAGTGACAAAAACCTTATCAACAGTTCCATCCCTATCTTCATCTACTCCGTAATAGCCAGGTTGTCCAAATTCCTGGCCTGCTCCTTTGGCAAGTTTTTTATCATCTGCATCTGCCAAGGTATGTACAATTCCTTGCTTTTTACCGTCTGCATTAAGAACAGCAGCGGTAGCTCTTGCTTTTGGACCGTCTTTAGCCTGAACTACAGCATCTGCATTTTTATTCTTCTGTCTGTAGAATTTTTTATCACTGCTGTTGTAAAACATTGTTTCTTTGGAAAACTTCATGCCTTTGGTATCACCTGAAAAAGCTTGTGCATCTTCTCCAATTCTACGTTTTCTTGCAAATTTACGAGCTTCAAACAAATCTGCATAATCTTCAGGACTTAATCCTTCCAAATCATCTTTGTTTAAGAGATAACCGAGTTTTGTCATTTTGTTACCGTTTTTATCAAAACCTCCTCTGTCTTTACCCTTACTGTCAAAACCTTCTTCATCATATCCTTCACGGTCTCTTCCGTACCTGTCAAAGCCTTTACTGTTGTAACCTTCTCTATCAAAACCGTTTTTATCAATACCGTCAATAATTGTATCAACAATCATATCTCTGTTAGGATCCCAGAAAGAGTAATAAGCCTCAACATTTACTGTATCAACATAATAAGAATCTTCATTTTCATAATCCTCGTCTTCGTAATTCTGCTTTTCTTCACAATCTCTTTCAGCATCTTCAATAGAAGAAAAGAATTCAGTGTCATATTTATCGTTTTCATTAAAGACACCATAAATTGTAGTTTCAGCAAGAGGAGTTTGTTCAAAACCTTCTCCCCATCCATCACTCATTTGACCTTCTACATAATCTCTCAAGCTTTTTACAACGTCTTCTGTAGCTGGAACATTGAGTTTACAGGTAACAAGGAGAACACTTTCTTTTGTGTCAAAGTCAAGATAAATACCTGAAACTTTGTCATAAAGTTCATCTCCAGCCTCGAAAGCGGCTAAACCTTTTGGACCAAACTCTTTGTTATCCAACTTAACAATATCTTTGCACTTTCTGTCAGGGTCAAAGTCGAAATCGTTATAAACAATTTCATCGTTAAACTGCATATTAAAAGTATCATTATCGATACTATCTGTCATATATGTAACTCTTGGAGCTATCTTAAAAATAACTTCGCTAGTTGAAGCAACTTCTGCTTCGCGTAGTCTTCTAAAATTTTTTTCCATTCTATTAAATCTCCTGTTTTTAATAATTTAGTTAAAAAATTCCGTTAAGTGTAAAAACCTGTTTTAAGTCCTCCTCAAGTTCCTCTTTAGAAGATCCATAAAATTGGTCATCCCCTGTAACAATTCCATAATGATTCATAAGTGAGACTGTTGAATGAAACCCCTCCACTATAATATCATCGTAATATTTTCCCTGTACAGAAATTTCAATAATGTTATCTTTCACTTTATACGACATTATAGCAGGGGGAGTTCTAGGATCTTCATTTTCAATGAACCCATAGTATTCACAAAACCGTTTGACAAAATTAATTGTGTCAAAAGTTGTAATACCTTCACCTGTTTTCACTTTTGATTCTCTGATTTTTTCCAAAGTTATTTTTCCTTTTGGTAGAAACTTTTTACTCTTTTTTAATTGATTTATTCTTTGACGAGGCTCTGTTTCACTTTCAAAAACATCTGCATTTTCAGCATTACTTGTAAATGATTTACCTTTAAGATATTTATGGCCAATTCTAGCTTTGTAAGAGTAATCTTTTTCATTCAACTTTTTAGTCATTTTTTTCTCCTTTTAATAAAATTAGAGAAAAAAATAAGTCAACAAAAAAAGAGGTTGTTTTTAATGACAACCTCTTGTTGAACTTTTTTTAAAAGATCTTACTTTCGGAGAAGACCGTACTTTTGGAAAAGTTTTGAAATACACTGCACTGCTGTTTTCCTGTCAGCCCAATTACCTTGTACATAATACATCTTTTTTGCTTTTCCAAGTCCTTCCCCATTTACAAGGTTCCAAACTTTTGCACAAGCAGGGCAAACAAGATATTCATTGTAATCCTCTACAATTTCGAAGCCTGCTTCTTTCAAATCCTCAACGAGAGAAGGATTAGCTTCATATACCTCTTTTGTTATAAGAACAAGAGAATCCTTGTAAAGAACACAGCCTGGTTTCACATCCTTCAAATCTTCGTAAAACTCAAGATCTGAAATACGAAGATCCTTAAACGCGTTCTTGAAATATCTTTGTACCAAATATGCCATCTTTCGTGCCTCTCTTAATGTATCCTTTATGTTTATAATATAGGGTAAAAGGTGTTTTAAGACCAAAAAAATTATTTGAGAAACTTTTTTCTCAAAATATTCAATTATTTTTTAGATTTTTTTATTTAAAGGGATAATTTTGAATTTTTATTTTTTTAGAATTCTTTAGATTTTATTCAAATTTTAATTTTTTTTAGAATTCTTTCTAGAATTTTTTAATTTTATTAAAAACATCGAAAAGATGGTTGGATTCGGGAGGAATCCTGTTTCCGCCTTTCCCTCTTGATCATTATCTTTTTAGCTTTTTCAATAAGAGAAGAGTTGTATGGCCAAACAGGCTGAAGGCCCGCATCGTACATATCAACTATTAAAGCAGACCTTTCCTGTTTTTTTGAAGTATTTGTTTTGTTTTCAATACAAACATCTCTTTTACATTTTGGACAAGTGGAAAAATTTGGATAGATTTTTTCTTCGAAATTAAAACAATTTTTTTCTTTACAATATGGGCAAATTTGATAAACTTTCATAGGCAACCTCCTTTTTTTAAAAAAGCAAGTTTCTTCTTATCAAAAAGAAACTTTTTTTATTTCTAAAAGTTTCTCACCCCCGTTGACCCTGGAGGTTTTTAGAAACCGGGAACATTCAATATTTTCAATGTGGGTTTCCTTCGCCATTAGCAAAGGAGGTTTTACTTAACACTCAAACCTGGATGATCCCTCTCCTGCTGATTGCGTCATCAGTGCGTTAACCTGGCCCGTTCGGCTTCGTCTGTGTTAAACTTATCCTATTTCTCCGGGTTCCGTTCCTTCTTCAGTTTTTTTCACCTCTGGAACTTCTGCAATCATTACCTTGGCGGTCTGGGTACAGTGGGTTCAGCTTTTTTCAGAATTCAAACTCTTTGGTTGGACTGCGGTTCTCTTCCTGGGCCACTTTAGCAAGCCATCTGCCTTTTTCAGTTATCTCTTTTGTCCAGGTTTCCAAGCCCTTCATACTCAGATAACTTCAACCTTTTCAGCCCTTCGGGTTTTAAGTGAGAAAAATTATAAATTTCTTTTTTTTCTTAAATTCTTTGGATTTTCTTTTAGGTGGGAAAAAACAAAGGATTTGGCTGTAACTTCAGATTAGCTAAAGCGACGTCGCTAAACCTCAGCTACAGCTAATCCTTTTTATAAAAATTAGTGGAATTTTATAAAAAACTCCTCTTGAAAATATTTAGTGGAAAAAATTTTCCTCATTTTCAAAAATCAATATAGAAAAGGGGTTTTAAAAATAAAAAAAGATGCCCTTTTTTACAGAGCATCTTTTTTGTAAATCAATTACTCTTCAACAGGTTTCTCTTCGACCTTTTTTGCAGCTTCCAAGAAAACTTTTTTAGTTGGAGCTTTTTCACTCTTTTGAATTGTAATCAACAACATACCGTCTTTGAATTCATATTTCAAAGAATCTATATCATACTTTTTCGGATCAATGAAAATATTTTTGTAATACTCTCCATCCGTTCCTTTTATGCCTCTCTGCAAGAATGCATGCTTTACATTCTCATCTTCAATTTTTTCAGAAATTTTTACAGTCAAGTAATCTTCATCAAAGTCAATTGAAACTCTATCCTGAGAAATACCCGCAAGTGCAAATCTCAAAAGTAAGCTTTTATCCTCTTTGCAAATAACATCGCAATATGGGAATTCTGTTCCTGAAACAATTGGCTCAGGGAGTTTATTATTACATCCCTCTGGAATCAAGAAATTTGGATTTACAGAAACTGGATTTTCCAAACACAAATTTTCATAAATCTTTGCAGGAATTTCATTTGCTTTGATTTTTTTGCCGTTTTTGTAACACTTTACATCTTCGCCATCTTTAGAGATTGCAACATAAGTGTCTCCGTTTACTTTGATTGATTTCTTTTGGTAGGAATAATTTGCTGCGGAATCATCATTGAAAATATCCTCGAAAGGAAAACCGAAAAGATTGTAGATTGCATCATCAAAGATGCTTGAAATTGTTTTGAAACCGTTCATAAACGCGTTTCCTCCTTATAAATAAATTTTTTCGTATATTGAAAACTTTTGAAGAAACCTTAAAAATCACTCCCAATTTTGGCGAATGTATTTTAAATCCTTTTTGTTTTTCAATGTACAATTTTAATTAGTGGAAAAATTTTTTGCAATTTTTTCATCTAACAATTTTAAATATAGCAAAGAGGGTTTTTAAAGCCAACTAATTTCAACATGGATTACAAGAATTATATAAATCAATGCATTGCATTTAATGATATAGAAGAACTTTGCAGGTCTTATTTTCTTTTAGGTTCAAAAACCTGTGATTCAAATACAATGGCTTATATACAAGGGTCTGTTTATCAAATTACAGATCCAGATTGCCCTTTTGTAAATCAGATTTTTTATTGTGATGAAAATTATTTTGGGAAAATAGATTGGTCAAAAGTAACAACTATAAACGAAGCTCAAAAAACAACTTTAAAAAGAGGGTTGACTGCGCAGTGTTTTACTTTCTTTGAAAAGACTTTGGATAATTTAGCGGTTGATGCATATACAAGGTCAATTCCGGAAAATTATGTTCCTTTTTCAAAATATGCGGAAACCTCTCAATTGGAAAATATTTTAATTGATGATGATCAATATTATCAAATAATGCAAGTAATTGGCCAGCCTTATATTAAAGATTCCGAATTGGAATATAAAAGGCAAGCAATTTTGAAATTAGCGGTTGAACCTGCATTGAGAATGTATTATACTTATTTTCCTTTGGTACAAGAGCAAGTTTTGCAACATAGTCCAGTCGGAGATTATCTTATTCCATATCCAACAGAACCTTACCCTGCATATAAAGCAATTGCATGGGTTTCAACCGCAGGTGCAATGGGAAAAAGTGGCGGAAGCATTTCACCTTTAGCAGCTTTAGGTACAGATGTTTCTTTATATACAAGAACAGGTCAAACAACTCAAATGAATGCAGGTATTACTTATAATAAACCTGTTCCTGGATGGAATGGAAGATCTCTTTCAGATAGCGGTTCTGCATATTCTCAAATGTCTCAAATGTGGCCGATTGCAAATACAATGAAAAATATAATGCGCAGGGAAAAATTATCAAAAATACATATTCCTGGCAAAGGTATTTTTGCAAAAGGTTATTCAACAATGTCAGGTTATTTAAATATAATTTGGCTTTGCTGGAGTAGAGATTTTGACGATGTTGAGTTTGAGGATTGGAGTAAAGTAATTAAACTTTGCCAAGCCCATGTAAAATTTTCAATAGGTGCAATTAGAGATTTATTAAGAAGTGATTCAAATGTTCCTTTTAGAGATGGTATTCAAAAAGAAGGAAAAGAAGAAATTGATGCAATTGAAAAAGAATGGGCGGAAAATCCAATTAGAAATATTTATACACCTCAAAGAGGAGGAGTTTTGTAATTAAAAAAAAGGAGGGTGTAAAAACCCTCCTTTAATTTTAATCGTATCCGTAATGGCCAAAAGCTACAACATCAACACCGTTAATGTTTTTATCCATTTTGAAAGTTTCATGATTATAGTTATTACCTACCAGTTCATAATAACCTTCTTCATCATACAAACCTGAATCAAAGATAAAATTCAACAATTCGAAAATGTTCTTTTCGTCGTCTGTCAAATACAAGTCATCTCTGTTTTTCCAAACTTTACTATTCAATGTACCATCAGTTTTCTTGAGCAAGTTAGAGATGTTTGCGTCAAAAACCTCTTTTGTTACAATTTTTAGCAGTTCTGCAATTCTTTCTTTTTCTTCCTTTGTTGACCATTTGTCTTCAGGACTTACAAGCTCATTACCATCTTCAACTACGGTTTTGTATACATCATCCAAAGATGAAAGATTTTCAGTTTCAGGATTCCACAATACCTTACCATCCACAAAACCCTCATATTCCTCTTTTGAGACTATTGTAAGTGAATGAGTTGAACTACGATGAAGAGTTGGTCTCAAATGTACCAAATCTTAAACTCTTCATATTTTTATACCTCCTTTCTGTTTGTGAAAATAATTTTTGTGAAAAATTGAAAAACAGAATATTCAATTTTTAAAAATCTTTCAATTAAAAATATAGAGAGGACTGTTAAATTTTTTTCACTAATTGTTTTATAGTGACGTGACAATCACTTAAAAGGAGAAATGCAATGAATTACAGAAAAATCTATATGCAGATAATCTGCAAAGCTAAAAATGAAATGCTTTTAGGGCTTCGTCCAGTAAAATCTAATCAAAGAAAAAACTTTCCAAATCAATATTTTGAATTTCATCACATTCTGCCAAAATCTTTGTTTCCAAATTGGACAAAACGAGAGTCAAACATTGTACCTTTAACAGCAAGAGAGCATTTCTTTTGTCATCAACTACTTTGGAAAATCTACAAAAATCATTCAATGATTTGTGCACTTTGGCATTTAATCAACAGAATCAATTACAAAGAAAATACTAGAATTGAAATCACAAGTCGTGAGTATGAAAGAATCAAAATTGAATTTTCAAAAACCCATTCTAAACAACAAAAAGAAAATTCTTCGAATTTTGGAAAGCATTGGTACACAAACGGAATTGAAAATATTAAAGCAAAAGATTGCCCAGAAGGTTTTCAGCCTGGAAGGTGTGGAAGTGGAAGATTAGTGGACAAGAAATCTAAAATTTATCAAAAATTGTTCAACCCTAATCAACAAAAATTGACTCGCAAAGAAAAAATACGGTTAGGTTTAATGCAACCAAATGCTAAAGAAACTACATGGATAAATAATGGAAAAAATTGTAAAATGGTAAAACCTGAGGAATTAGAAAATTACTTAAAAGAGGGGTGGATAAAAGGAAGAATAATTCAAAGAGATCCTAAAAAATTAAAAGAAATGGGTAGAAAACGTAGTGAAAAATGGAAGAATGATTTAGAGTGGAGAGAAAAACAAATTGAAATTAAAAAAGAAGCTATGACAGATGAAAGAAGAAGATTGATCTCAAAACAATCTAAAAAGATGTGGGAGAGAGAAGAATATAGAGAAAAAGTCTTAAAAGCTAGAAAGAAGACCCAATTGAAAAAGCAGTTAGAAAAAGCTGCAATGTGACTTTTTCAGCGGAAGGTGACAGCTTCCGTTGTCCTGCTATTATTTTTATTTAGTTACGGAATTATAGAAACCATAACTTTTTTGTTTTTTAATTACTTTCCACTTTTCAAATCATAAGTATTTGGAACGTAAATACTCTGACTTGAAACCTGTACACCATCCCACTTTTCAAGTCTCTTCATTTCTTCTTCATGTTTCCACTGAGCCTGCATTACACTCAAATTCTGCGCAACTTTAAGATTCTTATATGCAGTTGCATCAGCATCAATCTTTATTGCTTCAGCTTCACCCTCCGCTTTTGCAATAGCTGCTTTCTTAGCAAACTCAGCAGCTTGTGCCTCCGCTTCTGCTTCTTTTACTTTTTTCTGTGCGTTTGCAGCTGCAACCTCTGCCTCATTTTTAGCTCTTTCGATTTCCTGTGCTATACGAGCTGTTTCACGGATTGCTTTATCATAATCATCACTCCAATCTAAATTGGTAATACTGAATTGTGTAATTTCAACAGGTATGTAAGAAATACGTTCCTTCAAACGATTTGCTACTTTTGCAGAAACAGTGGACTGATCATTGATAAATTGAGCAATTGAAATTCTCCCAGCTTCGTCCTTTATAATTTCCTTCAACGCAGTAGAAATTGGGTCATAAATAGCATCTTTATTAGAATAGTGCTTAGCAATTTCAATTACCTCGTTACCCTTGTACTTCCAATAGAGTTCATAATCAACACCAATTGTCTGCTTATCTGCTGTAATTGCGCCGTCTGTTCCAATCCCAAGTGATTTCTTATATGCAATTGGGGTTGTATCATACTTTTTAATTTTTGAAACAAAGGGAACCTTGAAGTGCATACCTGGCTCAAGATCACCTTTAACCTGCCCAAGTGTAATAACTACACCTTTTTCTGTTGGCCCAACAACAGAACATGAATTGATGCCAACAACTAAAACCAATAATGCAATTACAATAGATATAATTGTCTTTTTCATCCATCCTTCCATATGGAAAATTCCTCCATTTTATATAAAATATTTTTCGTTTTCTTTTAAAAGAAAAATTTCTTTCTTTAGAGAAGAAATTTCATTTTCTAATTTGATTACTTTATCTTTTAAAGAATCCAATTGTTCATCTTTCTCAAAGAGTACTTCAATTGCAACATATTCAGTGAGATTTAAAAGCTGCACATTTACAATTTTTAAGTGATTTTCTTTTGCAAATGTATTTATTTCATCATTACATTCTTTATATGCATCAAGTCTTTTGCTAGATATATAAGCCGTAAAAAGTTTTAGCATAAAGAAAATATAGAACTGTTTTCCTTAGCAAATTAAAAGAAAACAGTTCTTTTGTTATTTCACAAATCTGATTTCAAACGCCAATCAAGAGTTCTGCGAAGGTAATCGACATACTCTTGACTTCGACTCATTGTTTTTCCACTATCATCAGAAAGTTTTGCAACATCTTTTCCATTTACAAGAACGACTTTTGCAACAATGTTGAGAGGATCAATAGTTTGAGGGCCAGACCAAAATGTTCCAATTCCAAAAGCAGGTTTAGCGCGTCCTTCAACATAAGAGCACAACTTTGACCAAAGCTCAAGAGAATTTATACTGTTGCTGAAAAGCAAAGTCTTTGTTTTTGGGTCAATTCCGAGTGATTTGAAATGCTCAATCCAATCATCTGCCCATTTAAATGGGTTTCCTGAATCGTTACGAACTCCACTAAACAAAGTTGCATAAGTTTTTTGCATATCTCTGCGGCAAAGTTCATCACCAATAGTGTCAGTCAACCAAATTCCGTTCCAAACTCCGTACTCTTTTATCCAAGCTTCCATTGCAATTTTGTTGCTGTATGCTGGATTGTACATTGGATTTCCCTGACCCACGCATTCAATAAATTCATGCGCACAAGTTCCAACAGGTGTGACGTTATACTTTTTTGCCAAAAGAACGTTTGAAGTTCCAATAAAACCTGGAAGCTTTTCTTCTGCAAGACGATCTATAAGCCAGTCTTGAGCTTCAAAAGAAAGACGGCGGCGCGCTCCAAATTCTGACCAAGTTCCAAAATGAAGATTTTTGTTGCTCTTCATTTCAGCGATTTTTTCGTTAGTCTTTTCTTTGAAACCTGCAAGAAGCTCATCATAATTGTAATGATTTCTATAATAGACTTCGGCAAAAATTTCAAGAACTGGAATCTCGTAGTATTCAATGTACTCTTGAACACCAAAAAACATAATTCCATTGCCAAATTTGTTGTTAGTTGTGAATTGAAAATCTTCTAGACGTGGATGCCAAAAGCGCAAGAAGTTGATGTAATCCTGCTTAATCCAAGGACATTTTGCATTGAGATATTGCAATTCATCTTCATCAAAACGAAGTGCTGCATAAGCTCTGAGTTGATTGTTTATCTCTTTTTTGTCTTCGTCTGTATAAACTGAAGTGTGTGTTGTGTTTTCACCAACATTACGAGCTTTAAAATCCCAGGTTGTCTTTAAGTTTCCAAACTGATGATGATATGTTTGGCCCATACTTAGCTTGTATAAGTCCTGATCCATAAGAGAACGTGTCATAGGAAGATATTTTAAATTGAAATATTCTTTTACAAATTCAGGGTTATCAGTTAATTTTCCCTCTATCTCCCACATTTTTTAACCTCTTACCCAAGAATATCCATAAGCTGTTTTGCGCGAGTTATTCTTACGCTTGCGGGATTCCTTTCCCAAAGAAGTATTACAAATATTTGCTTTTGCAGTTGCAATTTTTGTTCCAAGCTTTTTGCTAATCCATTCTGCTGCTTCCGTCAATGTTTCGAAAACTTCTACTTTATTTCCATCCTTATCAAAGGCTGTAACTGTTTGTTTTTGATATCTCATCAAAACCTCCTTGTACTTTTACAATATAGGGAAGAGAGGCAGAAAAAAAGAGCTCCCTTCTAGAGAGAACTCTTTTCACATATTTCAAAATTTAACGTACTGGTTCAAAATCCTGTTCGAAATTGTCACCATTGTCTATAGAATGCTTTTTCTTTACATTACTCATATCTCCTCTTTTTCGAGGTTCAAGGTTTTCGTAATATGCGTTTATTTTTTCATCAACTTCTTTTTTGAATTTTTTAGTTTCAGGAATAATTTCATAAAATTTATTTATTGCAGAAGCCTTCCAGCCTTTATCTTCTTCCAAATCAAAAGCTGAAAGAACTTGACCGTTTGGAGTTTTACCATAGCAATATTCAATAAATTGCAAGAAAACTGCGTCAATATCCTCAGGACTTAATTCTTTTTTTATTCTCTTCAAAAGACGAATATAAGAATACATATCCTTCAACTCTGTATCGCTCTCAGGTTGTCTTTTGAAAATCAATTGGAAGAATTCAGGCAAGCTTTGAGTATAATTTGATTCTGCACACTTAATTGGGCCGTACCATTTTTCTCTTCCCTTTTCATCTAACTCAATTTCCCCGTTTTCATCAAGCCACGGTTTGAATTTACATCTAATTCCTTTATCAACAGAAAATGAACGGAAGTTTTTGAATTCCTGCCTTGCCAAAGCATTATTTGAAATTTTTCCTTTTGGAGTTACCAAACAAATATCCCTTAAATCACATTGCGCAGTCAAAGCTCTGATTAAGAATTTTACAAAAAGGCCTTTTACATTATTTTCCAAATCTTCCCAAGAAGAATAATGCGCAAAGGTTGAGAATTGAGTTGGAGAAGAATCATCTTCTTCATACGGAACAAATTCCCAGTCAACCTGAATATAATCAGCTCCAACTCCTGGGAAAAGTTCGCTTGCGCAAATTAAAGAGTGAGCCTGCGAAAAGTTCATTTGATTTCCATAAACATAAAAAGTACTCTTGCCAACCTTTTTATCAACCATACCTTCCAGGAATTCAAAAAAGTTTTCTTTATCAATCTTGTCAGAAATCTGTACATCAAAATCTCCAACTTTTGGCTTTAACCTTGAATATTCTTCAAAAGGCTTTTGGAAGAAAGTACGTGAAGATCCTGAAAATAAATTACCTGAAGTTATTTTTGAGGTATCCTTCCAAATCGGTCTTCCTGAATATTTTTCATATTCATCATTCATTTCTAGCAAAAAGTCAATAAAGCATGTTTTGAAATCCTCAAACATATCAGGATTCATTTTTGTAGTTAAAAGCTTTGTTGCAGATTGTGCTCCTTTTGATCCTGAAACAGTTAAGTTTCCTCCTTCTATTAATTTTCTCATTTTGTTCTCCTATTATGTGCGTTCATTAAATCTTTGAATTTTGATGAAGTTGTTTTGAAACAAAATTCACCATTTTTTGATATAAAAACAAGTCCTTCAAAATCTTTACCAAAGTTTCCTTCTGTAAAGTTTGCTAAAATTTCTTCTTGCGTTTCTTTTTGAAGTTCTTTTATTACAGTCCCGTTTGCTCTTATAGTTTTTGGATTTTCTATAAAAGATTCAGCTTCTTCTATTATATTATTCAAATCAATTGGCTCAGGGTTTAATTTTGTTGAGGTTACCGCATTAAAGCCTTCTCCCTGTAAACAAGTAATTACATCTTTTTTCAATTCTTCATTTTCAATTGGAATTCCATCCGCAAGTGCTTGAATTGTAACACATAAACCTTTTCCAATTTTACTTTTATCATATTTTATCAAAACAGCTTGAACACTTTCCCCATCTCTTGAAGCTTCCGGTAAAACATTTTCCAGCTGAACTTTTATATCTGCGCAGTTTTCTTTTTGTCTCCAATATTTTAATATATCTGCAACTTTTGAATTTATTAAAGATTTAAAGAAATCTCTAAATTTCCATCCAACATCTTCTTCTTTTCTCATTTTTATAGAAATGCCAAATTTGCTAAAATAAAACCCAAAATCATCATAACCAATAAATGAAGAGCTTCCATCTATTTTTTCTGAAATATCAAAATCATCAGTTGTAATGAAACCCCCTTTTGATTTTATAAATTTCAAAAGTTTTATAAAATCCGAAGTGCTCATTTGTGTTTTATTATCATTATATAAATGTTCAATTGAATGTTTTCCGCTCATCGCATTTCCATCAACAGAACCTCTTTCCAAAATCTTTACATTTGTACTCCAGGTTTGTAAAAGAAAATCAACAATCTCTTTTGAATACCCAGTCAAAACCTCTACAGCTTCTGCATCGTTATTTCTAATCAACTCTCTGACTAAAGTTCCTGAAACTTCATCTTTACCCCTGGATTTTTCTATTATATATTCAAATTTTGTTTCATCCTCACTTTCAAAAGGTGTCAAGAATTTTCCAAAATCCTCTTCACGATCAGGTCCAAAAATAAAAACAGGTCTTGTGTTTTGCCCGTACATTTTTGAAACGGAATTGCCTAAATTCTTAAAAGTTTTTTCAGGAGAAGTTGGCCTGCATAAAACAATCCTAAAATCAACTCCCATTTCTTTTAATGCTTTTTCAATAATTTCTTTTCTTTGATAGGTATTAAACATATACCTTTCTTTATCTAATTTTTCCCCACTTTCAGGCATTCCAATTACAAACTTTTTTGCACCAATTGACTGAAGTTTTTTAATCAATCTGCCGTGACCATTTGGCCCAGTAAAAGGCGCAAAATGCCCGTACAAAACCCCAACTATTTCATCATTTTCATCTTTTGTATAATTCCAAAAACCGTTATCTAAGTAAAACATATAATAAAATTAGTTTTTTGAAAATTTCTAGTGATATTTTAGAGAAATTGACCTATATTATAATCAAGAGGTGCAAACAAATGACAAAGAAAGAAACAGAAATTTTCGAGAGTGTTCTTAAATCGGCTGGCCTTGAATTCACTCAGAAAGAAGGTCTTTATAAAATTCATCATTCAGAGGGTGATGAATTTGTTCAGACAAACGGTTACAATCTTTTGTACAGCTTGAAGCGTTTGATAAGCTCTTCAACTGTAGAAGAAATTCTTTGCTAAATTATCGGAAAGTGAGGTGAAAACAATGTCAGAATATCAAGCAAAATTGGATTTTCAAACAGTCGCTGTTTGTAAAAAGGCTCTTGAAGTTTACAAATCAGTTCTGGAAACTTTGTCTGGGTCTGGTTTTAATTTGGATAGAAACACAGAGTATAAGGAAGTCTGTGAAGCATACGGGAAGATACTCAGCAAATTGTAATATTCAATGGAGCTGGAGTTCAAGATGAAAGAGTGGTTGGAAAATTGGAAAATTCTTTGGAGAGATGGTCAGGGTTCTGAAATATGGGAAACCCCTTGTAAAATACTTTTTTGTCAAAAACAAATTAAAAAGTTTGTTTTTTTCAACACTTTGCAAGAAGCACTTGATTATGTTCAAGGTGTTCCTGAAATCAAAAGTTTTCTAAAACATTGTGAACGAATAAGAAGTGCATTGAAAAATTAATTAAAAAACCCCTTAAAGGGGTTTTTATTTTGCTTTTTTGAAATATAAAGGAATAAAGACTGAATGTACAACGAGTTAGTTTTTTTAACTCTTTTAAAAAGTTTTTTAAAATTTTAAAATATAAATAAAGAACCTTTAACTTGTTGTACATTTACAGGTTTCTATTGCTTTCACTATATTATCCTAATATGATTACATGCAAACTTTTAAATGAAGATGTTCAATTTGAAGTCACAATTTATTTGGATGATGAAGAAATTCAAATGATTGATGAGTTTTATAAAAAAACAGAAAAAGAAAATATTCATACTCCTGATACATTAAAGTGGATGAAAGAAGAAAAAGAATTCAAAGAAAAAGGGGAAAAACTCGCAAAATATTTGGAAATCTCTTTTGATGAATTCGCCGAAGTTTTTATTCGAGTAATTGCTTTAGGAGAATTAAAAGGGAGTATTATTTGTACTCAAGAATATAAAGAAAAAGAAGAATTCATTAGAAGACTTTATGAATATTTTGAGGAATTTAATGATCCTGAATATAAAGGGCATTTTCCTCCGGATTTCTTTATGAATGTTTTTTGCTGTTTGAATTTTTATAAATTTAATACAACAGAGATAAGAGTACCGCAGGAACTTTTGTTGATTTTATTAAATATTCGAGGGGAGATTCCGGATTTTAATAATCCACCTGAAGTTCCGGAAATGAATGATTAAAAAAAAGTTTTTTGGGAAAAACAAATTCCACTAACTATAATAAATTACATAAAAAGTTGAAGAGTAGATAAAAGCCATTACTCCGAAGGATTAAAAGGTTTTTCCAACGGGTTTAAAGAAAAATTTCTACTTTTTGACAAGGAGTAAAATATATGTTAGAAGAAGATGATGGATTGGGCTTTGCAGACTTCCTTGCGTCAGTACAGGAAGAAGAGAAGGATGAAGCTCAGAATTCGCAGAATCAGAAAGGTTTTGAATTTCCAGAATGTGCGCAAATCAAAGGCCACGCAATTGTCAGGTTTGTGAAGGGTATTCCTGAAACAACATTTGACAAAGACAAATCAGGTACAGGAAGAGCAAAAATCGTAAACACAGGTTGGGTAAAAGATGATGAAGGAAAATTCTTCCCGCTTATTCTTCCTGCAGTAATCAAAGGCAAGCCACATGAAAAGTCAACATTCCTTGACTTTATTGACAAGGTTTTGACAAAGGTTTGGGTACAGGATCCAAATGATCCAAAAAAGGGTGCTTACAATTACATTTATTCTGAGAGAGATGATTACGGTCAGCAGCAGAGCGGAGAGAAGACATTGAAAGAGATTTTCTGGGATGTTTTCAAATCAGGAAAAACTCCGCAGGATATGTATTACGAGTCTCAGCGCTCTTGGAGAGGAAAGACTGTATACATTGCAAATGTAATTGACCGCTTGGATTACAAGTGGCATCAGGAACATAAAAAGACAAAGCTCTTGATGAGTAAAATCACAGCAAAGGGAGACCGCGTAAATCACAGTGAAATCTCTTATTACTTGATTGGAGCTCCTCTCGCAGAGTTGGCAAACAATCACGGTACAAAATTGGATTACGATGTTTTGATTGTACCAAATCCAAAAGACAATAAAGAGAAGTACAAACTCACAAATGTAACAAAGCTCAAGGGAATCGGTTATTGGGATGATATTCAGAATATTGTTCCTGAGAACGAAAGAGAGTTGATTTCTACAACAAAAGGATTTACTGAGGAAGAAGCATCTTGGGAGTCAGTCGATATCGAAAAGTACTACCATTACACTTCAGCAGCAACTTTGTTGAAGCACTTCGGAAAGACAATCAAGAATTTTGATATGATGGTTGGAACAAATTTCTATGATGAGTTGAAGGCTGAAGCAGATGCGGATGCAGCTTATCGTAAGGCAAAGGGAGAGGAAAATACAGCAAGTCAGAGTACTTCTAATGTACAGACACAGACTGCTGCTCCTCATGCAACAGCTCCTGTAAGCCCTTCTCCACAGGTACAGGTAGCTGTACAGAATCCTGTTACACCTTCTCAACCAACTCCTCAGGTTCAGCCTGCAGTGCAGAACCCTGTTACACCGACAAGCTTTGATACAATGACAAAGGTTGAAAAGCCCGAGCCAATTCCTGTAACAGAAGCAGCAAAATCAAGTATCCAGTCATTCTATGACTCTTTGGATGACTAAAGATTTAAGTTAAACAAAAAAGGGTACTTTTTTTTTAAGTACCCTTTAATTTTTTTCGACCCACAGGGATTTTTATATCTATAATTCTAAAAAGGAGTAAAAAAAATGACAATTGAAGATAATACGAGCTACGTGCTTTTGCCGGTTTATAATGAGGAAGTTCCCGGAAAAACAAAAGGGCTTTTTGGGTCTGAATTGAAAAAGCTTTACAAGGAGGAAGTTCTTCTTGATGCTTTGGAGAAAGGAAAAACCCTAATTTATAAAGGAAATGAATATTTTCTTGATGAGAGGATTTCGTAAAAATGGAACAAAACATTGTAAATAATTTCGGTTTATTTTTAAGTTCTTTGAAGATACCTTCTGAAAAGAAGGATAAGATAATTCAGTTCTTTATAAATAGCATTAAAGAAAATGAATTGATTAAGAAAGTGGATGATACCTCATTTTATGAGTATTGTGATCAAATCATTGAAATGATTTCAAATAATCAGGATTGTTCAAAACAAACTTTTAGAGATTATATTGCAATGGTTTTTGGTAAAGTTCAGAAAAAGACAAAGTTTATCAAAATAAATTAAAAGGAGATTTTTGATTTTGAAAGTTTCTCACGAAGTACCACTTGAACTTTTGGAAGAAAGTAGGACTTTTAACGATTATGATTATGCGCTCCTTCATTTGAAGAGTAATGAAAAGTATTGGAATTTTTATAAAAAAAGCCTAAAAGAAGGCAGGCAAGTTTTGCTTGACAACAGTGCTTTTGAGCTTGGAGATGCAATGAGTAATGATGCTCTTGCAGAAGGAGTCGAAGACTTGAAGCCGACTTGGTTTGTTGTACCTGATGCATTAAATGATGCAGAAAAGACAATGAGCAGATTTGAGTCTTGGTTGAAGGATTATGGTACAAAATACAAAGGTTCAATTGGAGTTGTACAGGGTAGCAATATTGATGAAATGACGAAGTGTTATGTATATATGGCTTCTCATGCAAGCAAAATTGCGATTCCTTGTGAAATTGTTTCAGTCTATAAAGAGATGTTTGATGAAACACTGCCTTTGCTTCAAAGACAATGGATGGGCAGAACTTTTTTCATTTTGCATTTGATGAAAGAAGGGGTTTGGAGATATGATATGCCACATCATTTGCTTGGTGCAACTCAGGTAAAAGAGTTTACAAATCCAATTTACAAAATGAAGTGTTTTGATACTGTAGATACAAGTAATCCAATTGTTACAGGTATTCAGGGTTTGCAATATGAAAAGTTTGGTTTGGAAGAAAAGCCAAAAGTAAAATTGGCGGAGTTGTTGAATATAAATCTTAACGTATATCAAAAGGAAACAATTTTACATAATGTAAAAACATTCAAAGAAATTGTAGGTTGAAAAATAAAAAGCCCCTTAAGAAAAGGGGGCCTTTTTTAATTAATCAAGATCTTGTTCAAATTTATACTCAACATCCTTGACATCGTTTTTCATTGCAATTGGAAGTTTAATACCTGTATACTTCCAGTTTGTCATATAAACTCCTCTTGAACTATTGTAATATTTACCCGCATTTATAGCAAGTTCTCCGTTTACAACATGGTAACTTCCTGATTTTGTTGAATGATTTGAACTGTAACCTTTACCTGTTTCAAGCGTACCTTTCATTGTGAGTTTACCATCTTTGAAACTTGACCTAAGAGTAATTGCTCTGCTGCCGGTTAAGTTTTCAATTAATTCTTGCATATCCTTTTTTGAAAAAGTTCTCGTGGCTTCTCTCATTGCATTTTTTCTTGAGAAATCCAATGCATCTCTTAAATCCTCTAGAAATTCTTCTTCCCCTGCCCCTCTCCAAATTTTCGCATTACCATCATCTTTTAGGATTTCATAAAAATCAGGAGCAACTACAGTAATTTCATAATCCTCCCCATTTTCTCCAGAGAATGAAAATCTTCCGTATTCCTCAATTCTTTTTGGTTCTTGTGCGATATCTGCATTTGGATAACCCAATGATTTCTTTACAACTTCTAAAAAGTAATGATTCACCATTCCAAATCTTGCATAAGATCCTTTATAATTGTCAAAACCTTTACCACGGTATTTTTCGTTTAATTTTTTCATTTTTTCTCCTCATTGAAAATTAGTTTAAAAAATGAGGATACTTAAATTGCCTTTATCTAAATGAATTTTGAATTTATAGATTTTTTCACTACCGCAATTTTTAAGATGTTCCTCTAAAATAGGAATTAAGCCTTTGTAAAAACTTTTTTTATATTTGTATTTTTCAATATCTGTACCTGTAAACTTTTCTAAAATTCCGGGTTTTAAATTAAAAGAGAGGGAATCCTCATTTATAAAAGAAAATTCCCAACTTGTTTTAGGATCCAATTTTCTCATAAATTGAATCAGGTTATAAGTAAAATCTTGTTTCTTTTTATTTGATTTTTTCCAAGCAAGGCTGGCACATTGAAAACACCAGTCTATTCCGTAATGATTTAATTTTTCCAAAAAGTTCAATTAAAAAAGCCCCTTTTTTCTAACAATTAGTTTCAAAAGGGGCTTTTGAAAAATTCACTTTTTTTCGATAACAATCCAATCAATAGCTTCAGGCGTTTGAATAGATTCCATTCCATCGTAATCTTCAATACGATACATTGGCGTTTCTATTTCTGCCACAACCAATTTTGCACATTCTCCATTTGCTTCTTCTTTGAGCTCTTCAACAATATTTACCAAAACAGGATCATGCCGCGGAATATCATGAATACAAAAACTCTCATTTAATGGAAAGTCTTCCGCTACATCTCCCAAATCTTTTGTTGTGAAATAAACATTCCAATTTCTAGTTCGTTCTATATCTGTAACTTTTTTGTAATTGCTTTTTTCGCAGTTAAACTCATAAGCAAAAACCTCTTTACCGAGTTTGCGTTCCCAATAAAGCTTTTCTGCTTTTGGGGAAAGACCAAAACCACCATAACATCTGTTTGTTACAACTTTGTACATACTACCTCCAATAACAATAAATGCAATTATGTGGGCAAACTTTCTTGATTGGAATCAGCTCTTTTTTTAGAGCTAAACACGCGCAAGCTGCTCTTTGTGTACTTTTTCCAACCTCATTTTTCAAGTCAACCTTTAATGTATCCAAATCCAATTTAGAAATACATCCAAAACATTCAAGTCCAGGCTCTCCGCAAACTTCAACTTTTTTCCCAACTGTTTTTTCAATCAGACTTAAATATTTCTTTCTGCTCTCTAAAGGTAAATGAAGTTCATTTCCGTAATGCTTTTTCAAATATTCCTTCACTAAAGGATATTTTTCCAATCTTTCCCAAACATGTTTGTACATATCTAAAAAAGAAACTCTAATCCTCAAGTTATTTGCAGACCCAAACTTTAGGATTTTGTAAAAGTTGGCGCAATATTTTAAACCGTCAAACTCATTCGGTACATTGCAGGTGAAAAGTGGAGGGCAAATTGGGTCAATCCTCAATACAACATGTTTCTTTTGAAACTCGTTTAAGTCTTTAATTGAATCTAAAACAGAGTCTACAGAAGGCGTATTTGGTTCAAAAATAGTTCCACTTAAACCTGTACATGTAACGTGAAAAATAACGTTAGAGGGGAACGTCCTCAAAAAATATTCACTCACTTTTGGAAAGTTCTTTGTTATTAAAATTGTTGGCTTATTTTGAGCCCACTTTTTCCAATCATTAGCAAAAACAGGATCGTACCCCTCTGTTATACCTATCAAACCATAGCCTCCCTAAACTTATCAGCTGCCGCAAAAAGTTCTTCAAGCTCGAATTCTTTGACATCAAAAAACTTGTCGCCAATCCAAAAAGCTTTAGAATTCGCAAAAGTCTTAAAAGGAATGTGCTCAATATCTGTAAGCCCCTTTTCCCTGAAATCCTTCAAGAGCGCATTTGAAAAGGAAATGCATGTTCTCTTACCTTTTGTCTGTGTAATTGGAACTCCGTGATAAGACCAAACTTCAACCTTTTTGTTACCGTCTGTGAAATCCAATTTTGAATGCCTCTGAAGTCCTTCGACTTTTCCCAAAAGTGTTTTGTTAAGTGCTTTAATTGTCATTTTCTCGTACCTCGCTTTATAATATAGGGTTTAAGTACAAAAATTCACCCATGACTTTCATCAACTAATTTTTATAAAAAGGAGATTTTTGTAAAAAATGAGACTTTGGCTTTCAGAAGCAGATAAATCTAGATTTATAAACCCTGTTTGGGATGTAATTGAAAAAGACCCGGAAGATGTTTTGGATTATACAAGTCTGAAAAAGCTCCCAAATAGATCTGATGTAATTAAATGGGTCAATAGTGGGGCTGCAGATAAATACAGAATTGATTGGAGTAAATTCGACCCAAAGAAAAAACAAAACTGGGATTTTTCAGACGTAGCTGAAGAAATTATACAGCCTTTTTTAGATTATCAATCAGATAAACAGAAAAAAGCTGACCCAAAAAATATGTTTTCAAATAAAGAGGATTTCTTGATTTTAGACGAAAACAGTCATTACCTTTTTGTAGGAGTTCTCACTTATCAGGGCGCAATCTTTTGTGATAGTTTTCAATGTGGAGGTGCAGGCGCTAAATGGTGTATTGGTTATGAAAAAACAGACAGGTATTGGATAGATTATGTTGCAAAAAGAAACAAAAGATTCGTTCTTGTATTCAATAAAAAAGTGTACGGAGATGAGTTCAGCCAAAAATACATGCTTGAAATTTCTGAAACAGGCTGCAGAGGATGGGATCAAAAAGATCAGCCTGAAGATACTTTAAGTGCAATGGCTTGTATGGATGAGTTTGGCTTTTCACAAAAGCAGCTAAACAATTGGTACAAAACACTTGAAAATAAAGTAAAAGTAGAACTTAAAGATTCTTTTTCAATTGCAGCTATATTTGCAGGAGAAAAAGCTGTAATAGGTAATGATGTTCAATCTGTTAAATTGACCGATTTTAATTGTACAGAATTTAATTACGGAATTATTCTTGAAAATGTAAGATTGGGTGAATTGGTATACCAAATGGTTTCTGACGGGGAGGGAAAAGATTTACATCTTTCTGAGGTTAAAATGGGGGCTGCAAATGCACCTGAACTTGCTAAATTCAAAAGCAAAACTTTCTTGCCATGCTTAAAATTGATAAATTACAACAGAATTGTAATAGATGATTTATGGATTGGAAATCCTGTTCTTCATTTCCAGGATTGTAAAGAAGTGGTTATTGGTACATTACACGTACCTGCAGGGTATGCAAGTGACAGTATTGATGCAAACCAAGTTTTACAGGATGTTTCTCAAGAAACCGGTACAATTTTATATGACTCTGAACCTAAAATTACAAACGGTGTAAAATATTTTCCAAAAGAAAATGTTTGTGAGCAGTATCCAATGTGGATTACAGAAGGTGAAGGTGCAAGTGCAATCATTACAAAATATATGGTAAGAAACGCTGTAAATGGAAGAAAAGATGTAGAGTTGTTGAGCGGCTATAAAAGAGCTTTCATAGACTTCGATTGCAACTCTCAATTTTTTACAAAAGGTAAATTCGATCTTAGCTTAGTTGTTTCTGATGTTCCAAAATCAAATAGAATTTATTGCTTAAACGTTCCTCCTAGCTGCAAAGTCACTTATAAAGATCATCCTGAAACAGATTTGGAAATTTTGTATACAAATTGCACTCCAAGTAATTTGTCTGAAAAGTGGCATAGATTTAAACGAGTTTTTTAAAAAAAGGTGCAGCTACTTTGGCTGCACTGTTTTTTTATGATTTCATTTCTTGTTGAAGATTATAACCTGCTTCAAAAGCTTTTTCAAGTAATTTTGTAATGCTTTCAGCCGTCCAATAATCATCAGGCATTTCAGCAACTACGGTATCATCTTCGCCCCATTCTTCGAAAACATCTTTTAGTTTGGTAGAGTTGAGCCATTTACTAAATGAGGCTTTTTCAATAAAAACTGATCGACTCATAAGCATTTTCCTTTTTTTAGATAAGTCCGAGCAGATAATCTGTTTCAAGACCTGTTGAGCTTATCCAAAACTCCTCAGCTTCCTCAGAACCTTCAGATGCCATAAGTTCGATTGTTTCATCCAAAATCTCTCGAACAGTTTTACATGCCTCTGTTTTAGACATGCCGTCTCTTTTCATGAAAATCTCAACAACTTCATTCATTTTTGTAAACCCCCAATTTTAAGCAACCTGACAATTTTCAAAAGCTTTGATTGCATCTGCAAGACCTGTATCTCCTCTCCACATGTCATCCATGTTGCGAATGCTACCGGTTGAAACAAACTGAACCTCATTTCCTTGCTTTGCCTCTTTTGTGAATTTTACAAACATGTAACGATCTGTAGAAAAATCATCAATTACGGCTGCGATTTCGTTTTTACCTTCTTTAATCATTTTCTGATATACACCAAAGCCTTCGCTTGAAAGACCGTAAATTGAATTGCCAGCTTTGATAATCTCTCTACCGTCAAAATACCAAACGGGTTTTCCATAAGAAGTTGTATTGACTTTTTCCCAGTTGTTGACATCTTCTTCGTTAGTGAAAACAACAGGCCCGCCGTATTTCAAGTTGATACAATTGTCTCCACAAGTCCAGATTTCAGAACCATCATCGAGTACCAAAAGTATTGAAGGATTCAGGTGAACAAGTCTTCCTGTAAGAACATCATTGAAGGTAGAGCCGAATTTGTTTGGTACAGCTACTTTTACAGTGCCTTCAGTTCCAATTGGAAACTTGCGGCCTTTTACGATTCTCAAACGGTCGTTCTTTGAAACGCCTGAGTGATATGTGCTTTGTTCAAGTTCATCGCAAGAAACATCGATTGAAACGGTTTTTGAAAATTCAACTGGGCCATACGCTGTAGAAACGACTGAATCAACTCTTTTTGAAACCCTGTAAAAATTCTTCTTCATAATACCTGTACCTCTGTTTTATAATATAGGGTTTTAAGTACGAAAATTTGTCAAAAAAATAGAGTTTTTCAGAATCTATTTAATCTTCGGAATTATCCCATGACGTACTTTTAATATAGGAATCAACTAAGTGAACTACTGATAGGCTAAAGACCTATCAGCTTCCAACTTTATGCAGTAACCTGCAATGAGTTTGGACTTTCTTCCTTCATAGAACTTCGTAGTTCTCCAGAAGCATTTGTAATTTCGGATGGTTCCCTTCCTACTATGCCAAGACTAGTCACACCTTTTTTCAAGATGTTTTTGGCTGCATTTATGTCACGGTCGTGCTCTTTTGAGCAGACTGGGCATTTCCATTTCTTTATTCCAACAACTACTTTTGGATTTACGTAACCGCAATCAAAGCAAGTTTTTGAAGTATCTTTTGCAGGTACTTTTACGAGATTTGTTTTGTAAGCAATCATGTCTCGTAACATTCCAAAGCCCTGATCAGAAACAACTTTTCCGTGATGTAGATTTTCAGACATATTCTGAAGATTGATGTTTTCTACAATCACATACTCAAATTTGTTTGCTAAATCTCTACTCACTTTGTGAAGCCAATCTTTTCTTTGCAAAGCTACTTTTTCGTGTAGCTTTGCAACTTTGTACTTGGCCTTCAAATAGTTGTTGGAATCTGCAATTTTCCTAGACTTTTCCTTTTGATAATGTTTTAATTGCTTTTGCTTCTTTCTCAAAAACCTTGGGCACTTGATTTTCGTACCATTGCTCATTGAGATGAAGTCTTCATCATCGCAGTTCCAATCTATTCCAATTGCTTTTCCATTATGTACTTTTGGTTCTTCTTTCTTTTCAACACAAATCTTTACAAACCATTTCCCTGTAGCTGTCCTTCTGAATGTGATATTCTTCCATTTACCTTGAGCAAATCTATGAGCTCGAATATCAATGTAACCAAGTTTGTTTGTTAAGAACAATCCATTTTCATCTATTTTAGGGTTACAGTTTGAACAGCTATATCTGAATGAATCCTTTGGATTCTTTTTACTTTTGAGTTTTGGAGGTTGAACGAATTTTCCTTCTCTTTGACCTTTACAACTTTTGAAGAAGTTTGTATAAGCAGCCCTTACATCTGACCACATTTGTGCAAGTGGAATTGAGCAAGCAGCTTCTTTTGCCCATTGCAATGCTTCAGGTTTGTACTTTTCAAAAATTGGTTTGTAACCTTGAATCATCATATCATGATTTTCGTTTTTGTTAGCTACAACAATATTCCAATACAATCTACATAAACCGAGAGTTTGGTTGAAGGTATTTTCTTGATCTTTTGTTGGATAGATTCTGAATTCGTAAGCTTTCAACATTTTCTTCAACCTCCTTTTAGTTAGTGTAAATTGTTTTATTATATTTAGTGTCTTTTCAAAATATATAATAATTATAGTTAATGGAAATGTTTTGAGTCGATTCATCCTATCGACTAAAGATCAATAGGTTTTCTCGACTCGTTCATTATAAATACAGAGGGATAATTCTATGAAAACGAAGAAAAACAGGCCGAGAGATTTGGACAGCATACTTGCTGAAATGCTTGACCTGCTGATGTACAAGCAGGTTTTGACCGAAGAAACGGCAGAAGATTATTTCGATTGGCTGATTGAAGAGGGATTGGAAGCGGTAAATTGGAATCTAACAGGAGATAATCTTGTCAATGAATTGAGCGACATAAACACAAGAGAAAGATTCAATAACGAATTAGATAGGGAGGGAATTGAAGATAATTATTTTGAAAGCAACTCTTTATCTCAGTTCAGAAAAGATTTTGCAAGGAAAGTAAAAAACGAAAATCTTCCAGACGACCAAGAAAAGAAAGTATGGCAAATGTTCAACAACTATTGCTATCATTTTGCCCAATCTGTCAGTTCTAAAACTGTAAAACCGAATTTTAGGAAACAGGTAAATTGGACAGATAAAAGCAAAGATACCGTTGTGCACGATTATCCGCTTCACTGATTTCGTTTCACAATTTTTTCTACAAAACGCTTGTGTGAATACATTCGGCTTTTCACATCGTCCGAAAGCAGTTCGTAGGCATCTTCATAACCGAGAATTGCGTTCGCAATATTGTACTGCTTTACGACTTCTTCGTCTGCATTTTCGGAACAAATCAGTTTTTCTTTTGAATCCCAATTCATAACCGACAAGAAAAGATAGTCTTCTACGGGTCGGTTCAGTTCCTTTTGCAATTCAATATAAATCCTTATGCTTGAAAGATGCTCGGACGCATAAAATCTCCAGCCGTATTCCTTTGCATATTTGAATGCAGTTTCAAACGAGATAATCATATCGTCCGGGAGTATACTGTGGGATTTTCTTGAGCGAATCCGTAACTGACCCGTTGATTTTGTTTCGTCAACAATCACGACGTTTGTCTTGTTCCATTCGTCAAAGTTCAACATCTCTGTACCTCCTGTATCTGATTATAATATAGGTCGTTCCGTCAGCAATTTTCCAAAAACAGCATTTTTTATTTCCACTAATCTTTCACTTTTTGTAATTCTTTTTTGTAAGTTTCACGTAATCATCGATTTCTGTAATGACTTTTTCAAAAGGTAAAAACCAGACTTTTCGGTACGTGCAAATTACCGCGTTGTCCAAAAACAAATCTATCCAGGCTTCAGCTTTTTCATCTATCAGATTTTTAATTTCCAAAAACTTGCAAGAGGAAACAAAACGCAATCTTGCGAAAAAAGTATTGTAAACATCGACAACAAAATGGTTGTTTTTGTCTATGAGAATATTCACTTTTAGCTTTCCTTTGTAAGTTGCAAAATATTCCATTTTATTCCTCCTTTTCTAAAATTGCTACGGGTTTGTGTCTTTAAGTTCTAACCTCTATACTTTACTAAATTACCCCAATCCTTTTCTTTTACAATTCCAAATCCATAAACATGTATGGTTTCAGCGATTTGAGATTCTTCAAAAGGCTGTAAAAGTTTGTAAGGATAAAAATCATTGAAATCAACAACAATATCATTTAACAAATTCATTGAGTTCGTTAAATGTTTCATTGGCTCAGAGAGTTTTTTACTTGGAAGAGTAATATCAAATTCATGCAGGAATTTACTGTATCTCGCAACAGTAATTTCATAATTTGTAAACATATCCAAGAAAGATTGATTTGTATCCTTTACAAAAGTTTGTGTAATTTGCGGTTTTTCATCTAAAAGACTTTTAATCTTTTCTATGTTGTTTTGTATTCTTTTGTCAACCACTTGAATATTTGTATAGAGCTCTATAAGTTCGTTTATTTCATTTTGTTTTGTTTTTGCTTCAAAGAGTTTTCCGTTTTCTTCATACAGGCTTTTTATTTCGGAAACATAAGTTTGGAATAAATAAAGATTGTGACGCAGATTCTCAATTTCAACAATAAGCTCATCTGACTTTTCAGAGTAGTCACTTTCCATTTCATTCAAAATATCTTCAGCTTCCTTTTCTGTTAAAATTTTCATTCTTTTTCCTCCAAGAAATCTTCCGACAATCCAAGCTCTTTTAGGATTTCCTGGTCTGTCCAAGGTCTTGACCAGTCAATTGCAGGAAAATTCTCAAAGTAGAATTTCATTCTCCCTCCACCTCCTGCAAAAGCACATATAAGATCTAATAAAAAGTTCGTCAAACCAATTTTATCTTTATTATCTCTTTTTTCATTACAACTGTACCACCACTTTGCGAAGTTATCTCTTTCTTGCTTTGTTTTAAAAATTAAACCGCTTGCAGAACCCCTGACACACTCAGTAATTTTTCCTTCAAGGTTGTGCGTCATGTCTTTTCCACCTTTTTTATGAACACCATCTTCTTCTCCTCTCCAAGTTATCAAAAAGATTTTTTCAAAATTTGAAAGGTATAGTTTTTCATAAAACTCAGGTCCAATAATATTGGATTGTGCTTTGTAACTAAAAGAATGGATACTGTTGTAATCATCTATAGCTTGCTGAATTTGTTGTTGTTTTTTTGTAAGAATGTAAGTCCTAAAGAAGTCTCTTTCATAAATTTTACCTGGAGTGATATGAGCAATACAAGTATTTGAAAGAGTTGCATCTGTAAAGTAATCTCCTAAGTTTCCAATATTTTCAAGAAATTCTACAAAGGGTTCAACTTCAGACTCTCTAAATGTCTTCAAAGGAGCAAGACAAACCACTTCATGAGATTGTTTCATACACATTTTTGTTATAGGAATTGCCAATGTACTTGCATATCCATACGGAGGATTAGCAATAATTAAATCAAATGACATATTATCAATATTATAGACAGAGGATATTTCGTTTTCTACAAAGTTAGAATACCATTTTTTCATCAGTTCAACTTTTGTTTCATCACTTTCACTTACAAGAAAATAGATATTTTGTAGAGGTACTTTTTTGACATTAATCAAAAAGTTGATCATCTGAAAACCAAAGTCATCAAGCACGGTAATTTTATCATTTTGCCAATCGGTATCACTTACCATATCGGTCATTTTTTTACAAATGCTTTCTGGATACCCAAAATAATCTCCCCAATTTTTTAAGGATTCAATTGGATAATTTTTGATCAGCTCAAGTTTTGTTTTCATCTTTCGTACCTCTTTTCTTATAAAAAATCAACTAAAATATAGGCTTTTATTTTGAAAATGCAAAAAAAAATACTCAAGATTGACTTGAGTATTCCTTTTGAAGGTACCTTTTTTTATTCCTCTACCAAACGCATTGCATATTGTGCTTCTGCAGGATCTTTGTGAGCCAACCAGTACTTACATGCATCTGCCAATACATCAGCTCCGCCAGTGATATCAGAAATAGCACCTTTTGCAGCTCCTACTCGAGCTTCACCTTTACTCAAGCCCCTCTTTAATCTGTTTTGATAATACAATTCAAAAGAATCATCGAAAAGGGAACCCATTTTCTTATCTTGATCAAAATTGTAAAACTCCATTACACGGATTACACTATCCGCAAAATCATCCCAGTTATCAGCTGTAAAACCTGTCCAATTAAAATACTTCATAAAATAATTTCTTCCTTATCAAAATTAGTTCTTTTTTCTTTTGAGCCTTTCAATGTGAGAATGATTTTCCTTCATTTGCTTTCTTATAGAATTCAACTTTTTAAGGAATTCTTTTTGTACCTCAAGGTTTTTACAAAGGTTTGCACTTATCTCTGCAACTTTATGTATTTTCTTTGAAGTGAAAGCTTCTTTCAATTCTAGTTTGTCTTTTTCAATTTCTTTAAAGACTTTAGGTAAAGCGGACATTTTCAAAATATTTTTCTGCTTATTCAGTTCATCCTGATCATCATAAAAACTCGCAAGCTCATTTGGCAGGTTTTTCAATTCGATCTTATTTGACCGAATTTGCTTTTTACAGTCAAAGGCCTGTTTTTGTCTTTTAGCGAGCATTTCTTTATCGAAAGCAAGAAGGTGTGCAAACTTTTCTATACCTTTCAAATCATGACTTTTCCAAGCAGCTTTCATCATGCCAAGATCATCTGTTTTTTTCTTTTCATAAAAACGAAGTTCTTTGTGAAAAAACTGCAAGTGACGAGAAAGTTCGTGCTGTTTTGCTATAAGTGTATCTCTTTTGATCATGTTTTACATTATAGGATTATTTGTAAAGATGTACTCCTTTTTGTTTTTTGTCAATTCTATTTTATTTTCAGCAAGATACTTTTTTGTTTCTTCTGCGTACATTTCAAGAAGGCTTTGCAAACGAAATACCCTTTCCTGAGTTGCACCTTTTGTTTCCACCCCCACATTAAACCAATCTAAAGGTACCTTGAACAAACCAAATGTTTTTGCCATACCAATTATGTAAAAAAGTTTCTTTTCAAAAGCGTTTTTGTAATCCATAGTATTGAAAATTAGTCTTCAGAAAATCTGCACTAAATATTTTCCAAGGAGATTAAAATAAATGTTTCAAACAATTTTTATCTTAGCTGTAGCTGTTGTCGGGTTGGTTGAATTTGTAAAGAATTACCTTCCAGACTCAGTGAAGGAAAAGAAAGCTGTTATGTCAAGTCTTTCGGGTGCTTTTTCTGTTGCAGTAGCTTGCGGTTTTGTAGCTCTTAATAAAAAGATAGGTTATAATATAGAGCCAACTATTCCAAACTTTGTTTTATATTCAGTTGGAGCTGTAGGTATTGTACAAACTTCTTATGACACACTCTTTAAGATTTTCAAAGCGGTTGTGGAAAAGCTAAAGAATAAATTCGTAGGCCCAACAGATGTTGACAAGACATCAGACGAAATAGTCGAAACTATTACAAACACAGTTAGCAAGTAATTTTTTTTTAGAAAACTCGGGATTGAAAAAAAAATTCCCGAGTTTATTTTTTTTTCACACCCACAAAAGAGATTCAGGGTAATCCATAATTCTTGAAGCTGTATGCTCAATAGCTGCTTCCCAATCATAAGTACCATTAGCAATCATCTCTTTGATTGCTTTTATCATTTCTTTTCTCTGCATGTTCCAAAATATAGGAAACTAATTTTGAAAAAGGAGTACAAAAATTATGAAACATTTTATTTCAATTCGGGAGATTGCCGATGATAAAACAACTATATCCTCAACAAGATGGGCTTTTGCAACTGTTGTAAAAGTTGATATAGCAATTATCATTATTGTTTTACTTGCAGCTTTAGTTGCTCATTTTTTTCCGGGTATAGATGATTTCGATAATTCATTTTTTGGAAGCGTTGCAATGTTGCTTGGTGTTATAACTACACTTGTAACAACCGGAAAAGTTTTGCAGGGCTTTGAACCTCATAATGAAGTTGTAAAACCTGAGGTTGAAAAAGAACCTGAAAAAGAAACAGAAGAAAAATAAAAAAAGAACCGGCTGAAAAAACCGGCTCTGTTAGGAGGTACAAAAATGTAAAGCTTTTCTTTTTACTTTACATTAAAGAAATATAGAAAAGGGGATTTAAATTCGAATCCTTTTTTCAAGAAAGCAATGACATCAATTTTACCTTAAACAAATCTACAGTAAAATAACCGTTTTCACTCAACTCAAGCAACATATCCCTCAATTTGAAATAATTTGGGGCTTTTGAAAGATTCAAAGCCTGATTGTAAATAAAGGAATTATCGCTTGTTGAATCTGTAATTTTTAGCTCAACTCCCTCTTCACCCTTCTTTGCTTTTACATCTCCAATTCTTCCGAAAACTCTTACCTGTTCCGCTTTTCTTATTGAAGACATCATTATCTGAAAAACGGTTGAAAAGTTTGTTTTTGTAATAGATGCAATCTGTATAAAAGTGTCGTTATTTTTTACATTGCAAGCAATATTCAGAGTTACATCAAGTATCTTTGTTTCAGGCAAAAATCCAAAAGAAAGGAAAATCGAGTTTGGATCAAAAATCTTTTCTTCAATACATTGCTGCAAAACTTTTGTTGCCATTCCAACTGATCCAACACAGCCCTCTGCAATTGTCAAAAGGCCCTGTTTACAGAAAGTTTCTCCGCCGTTTTCAATCATCCAATCCCAAAGTTTTTTACCTTCGTACTCGTGTTTATTTGCAAAAGTATACATGTACTTCAACAAATCTGTTTTGCCCAATGCATTAAACTTGAATTGAGTTACTCTTCTCAAAATACCTGAATTACCCGAACTACCATACCCTGATTTTCCTTGAGAGCCAAGCTCAACTTCAACATTTGATGATTTTGCCTGAATATCATCCATTGAAGTAAAAATCCAATATGTTTTATATCCCTGCCCTTCTTTTTTCTCAAGTACAGGCAAAAGCTGTTTTGTTGCAGCCTGGCCTCCAACAGAACGCATCAACTCCTGGAATTCATCAAGAATAATAACTCTGCGTTTGCCAAAGAAAGGAGTACTGTTTGACAACTCAATCAATCTGCGCATTGAATCAACGTTAGACTCTCCATCCTTTTTAAAAAATTCAGGCCCGTAAATCTTTACATCCCTGTTGAATTTATCTTCCAAAATTGCTTTACACTCAGCGCATTCTCTACAAGGATTTCCTTCAGCGTCTTTATGTTGACAAACCATAGTCATTGCTATAATTTTGGCTGCAGTTGTTTTTCCATTACCAGCTGTACCCATTAAAAGAATACCTCTCGGCCAATTATCATCTTTTGCTTTTGTTTTAATAAAAGATTTTAACGTATCACAACCGTAAATTTCATCAACTTTAGTCGGTCTCGCATCTACAGCCCACTGTTTTCCTGTTAGGTCCATTTTATTTGTACTCCTTTAAAATTATGAATCACAAAAAAATATAGAGAATTGAAGGAATTGAAACCCTGAAAAAATTGAATGTACAACGAGTTTGGGGTTTCTATTTATATTTTAAAATTTGGAAAAAGCTTTTAAAAGAGTTTATAAAAGATAACTTGTGATACATTTAATTGCAATTCCTTATTTTATAACACTTCAATTTTAATGTATCACGAGATAGCTTAACTTATCATACATTAAAACAACTCTAAAGTCTTATAAAACAAAGGAATAAGATTAAATGTATGACGTGATATTTTTTATAAACTCTTTTAAAAACTTTTTCCAATTTTTAAAAATATATTTGAAACCCCTTATCTCGTTGTACATTACTCTTTTAGCTTTTAGGTTAGGGTTTGTATTATATAAAAGATAAAGAGGAGATTATTATAATACGTTAGAGAATTAAATGTATCACGAGTTATGGGTTTTCAATTATATATTTAAAAAATTAAAAAACTTTTTAAAAAGGTTTTAAAAACCTAACTCGTTGTACATTTAATCTTATTCCCTTATTTTATAAAGCTTTAGCTGATTTTTAATGTATCATATGTTAGTGAAACCAGTTATACATTCAGCCTTAATGTACAACGAGATAGAAGGGTTTGATTATATATTTAAAAAATCAAAAAGACTTTTTAAAATGTTTTAAAAAGCTAACTCGTGATACATTTGAAAAAAAAAATATTTTTTCCATAAAATGTTTTTGCTATATTAAAAGCTGAAAAGATACAAAGGTATCAAAAAAAAGGAGAAAAATACATATGGCCTTTAGCTTGAATAAAAAAGCTTCCTCATCAATGTCAACTCCCCTTTGGAGAATTGATCATATTATCGGAAATGAATTTATAACAGTTTTACTTGATAAGCCAATCAGAAGTACTTCAAAAGATGATATGCAAATGCTGAAGTATGTACAAGCTATGCTGGAAAAGAAAGGTATAAATTCTTATGTAATTACGTCTGCATTGAGAGATTACCCAACTGAAATAAAAGGAGGTTTGACAGAATTTTATACAAAGCATGATTCAAAATGGTTTGATGAAATTATAAAACCTGCAAGAGCAAAAGGGATGACTGCAGATGTAGTAATTGCATATGGAGCGGCTTTTTATCAAATCACAAAAGCAACAGATGTTATTATTGATGACTTGATTTACCCTTATTTTGAAAATTACATTTATATAGGACACGGCTGGATTGGGGATTATGATTGTTTTATTTATCCAATGTTTACTTTGGAAGAAATTTTCAAACCTGGCCGTGTAGTAGGAGATAATAGTATTTATCTCAACAACTGGAAGATGAATTTTATGGTTTCGATTTTTGGAAAAATCGCAAAGCATACATACAAACTCCCTGATGAAATGGAAGATGTAAAACTTGTAGAAATTGGGGCAGATTATGAAGAAAATAAAGAAGCTGCAGTAAAAGAGGTAAAAGAATTTTTGCAATCCCATTTTAATGAAGAGATGTGCGCATTCGACCTTGAAACTTCCGGTTTTGCTCAGTGGAAAGATAAAATCAGATGTATTACTTTGGCATTTGATAGTATTACAGGTTATTACATTGAATGGAAGATTTTTGAACAAAATCCTGAATTGATAAAACTTTTATCAGAAATGATGAAAAGTGCAAAGCATAGGATTACTGTAAACGGCAAGTTCGATATTAAATTCCTTTGGGTAAACGGGCTTGATTTGGATGTAAATGTTACAGATGATGCAATGACTTTGTCTCATGTTTTGTGTTCAGGAAGGCATAAAGGTTTGAAAACAATGACTTATTATTGGACTCCTTTTGGGGGATATGATAATGCATTGGATACATATAGAGACAACTTAAAAGCAAAAGGAAATAAAGATCCGAGTTATTATGACATTCCAAAAAAGATTTTGTTTCCATATGCAACTATGGATGCCGTAATGACAATTCGCACTTTCAAAGCTGCAGAAAAAAGGTGTCATGATTTTGATTACAGATTCCCTTCAGAAATTCCAATTGAGCATACTGGAGGAAAATTAAATACAGCCTGGGAATGGTATAAATATATAATGATGTTGTACCCAATTATTTGTAAAATGGAATACAACGGACTTTGTATTGACATGGAAGTTGTAAAAAGACACCGAGAGATTTTTAGAAAAGAAATTGAGGAACAAAGAGAAAAGCTCGCGGAGATTTTTAAGGAAATTAAAGTTGAAGGCAAATATGTTGATAAAGACTATGATTTTGGGTCATCTGTACAATTAGGCAAATTGCTTGAAGCTGCAGGTTGGAGTTGTCACGGAAGGTCAAAGCACGGAGAATATGCAACTTCGGATGAATGCTTTACAGAATGGAAACGTGAAAATATGAAAGGCGTAAAGGAATTGATTAAATTCCGTGCAGCCAATAATGCATTGGGTACTTACCTTGGCCAGCTTGAAACAAAAGTTGATCAAAAGAAAGGAACCGTAAAAAAGGAATGGAGTGGCTGGCCTCAATATATTATTCACGATGAAGTTGACGGTACAGATAAAATTCATTGTAACTTTACAGTTTGTGGAGCAGAAACGTTCCGAATGATTTCAAGAGAGCCGAATTTGCAAAATGTTCCAACTCGTTCTTTGGAAGGTCAAATTGTAAAAATGTGCTTTACAGTTCCTCCTGCTCCAATGTATTTTATTACAGACGAAAATGGAAAAGAATGGGAAGTTACTCAATTAGGAGTAATAAATACTACAAGAGGATACGTAGCCGCAGGTGCAATGACTGAAGAAGATACCGTAGTAGATATTGGAGAAAAAACGGTACTTGAATGGGATGAATGGACAAAAGAGGGAATAAAGCCAATTGGAATTGAAACAATGAGAAGAAATCCAGCGGTTTTTAAGTGAAGTAAAAAAAGGAACTTTTAAAAGTTCCCTTTTGAATTCTTTAAAAAGATTTGAAAACAAAAAATAAAAACTAACAAAGCTGCATCCACTGTAACTATATTTTTTCTGTATGGAAGTGAAAACAGTGGACGAGCTTTTAACTTTACGTAAATCATTAAAAGCAAGCCAAAACAAAAAGACGACTTTTACATTTGAATGCCAAAGATGCCATAAAAAAGTTGAACGCAGGGTATTTGCAAAGTCAACAGATTTGCTCTGTAAAGGTTGTTTAGCGAAAAAAACCAATTTAGAAAAGTTTGGAGTTGAAAACCCTTCTCAAGCAAAAGAAATAAAAGAAAAGAAAAAACAGACTTCTCTGAAACATTTTGGAACAGAAAACCCAATGCAAAGTAAAGAGGTAGTTGAGACTTTGAAGAAGAGTAATTTGGAAAAGTTCGGAGTTGACAACGCTGCAAAGTTGGATTCTGTAAAAGAAAAGATGAAGGCAACGAATAAAGAAAAGTATGGAGAAGAGTTTTTTGCAAAAACGGATGGATATAAAAATGCATGCAAAAAAGCTTGGGAAAAGAAATCAAAAGAAGAACTAAAAGAAATTGAAGAAAAAAGAAAAGCAACTTGTAAAGAGATTTACGGAGATGAAAATTTCAATAATAGAGATAAGTTTAAGAAAACTTGTTGTTCTAGATTTGGGTATTCCAATCCAATGAAAAAAGAGGAATTCAGAGAATATTTTTCAAAAATGAGAGGTTTTCCTCATTCTTATCTTTATGAGTTTAATGGTGAAAATTTTGATTCAAGTTGGGAATTAGCATTATGGATTTACGCAAAAGATCATAATGAGGAAATTGAACGAGAACCTTGTTGCTTTGAATATGAATTTGAAGGGAAAGTACATAGATATTTTCCAGATTTTAGGTATAAAGGAGAATTGATTGAGATAAAAGGTGATTATTTGTTTCAAAAAATGATGATTGAAAATACAAAAAATCACGCAAAGTTTCTTTTGATGAAAAGTTTAGGTGTAAATATTTTACGGGAAAAAGAAATTTCGTCATATATGAATTATGTGAAAAATACTTATAGAAAAGATTATTTGAAATCATTCAGGCAAAGATAAAATGAGATATTAAAAAGATACAAGAAAGGAGAAAATAAATGGGTTGTAAAATCAGAGTAGATCTCTATAATAAAAAAGCGGGTAGATTGTGCTATCTTCTCACAACTGCAGATGCGGCATCACTCGAAGCGAGAGTTGCGACCTCAGACACCGCTTTAAACCCAAAAGGCATTGACCCTGTATTAAAATCAGTATATGATCCAAATTCAGGAATGGGCGAAGATTTACACTCAATGACAGGGTGGAATACATTTTGTAAAGCAGTAAATTTACAGACTTTGGAAATTACAGATGAAAAAGGAAAAGTTTGGCTTTGCCAGCCCGAAAGCCAGAAACTTTGGATTTATAGGGATGAAAAGCCAATTTTAATTTTGGGGCAAGATTTGAAAGAGACAGATAAAATCCTCGGTTATATGGAGGATTTTATTGAATCAGATTTTACACCTGAAAAACTCAAAGAACTTATTGCTTAACGCTTTGATTAAAAGTCATCATAAACGATTGGAGCTGTAAAATGTTCATGAACACTTCTCCAAGTTCCGTCTGCCGCAAGGTAAATTTCAGAGAGAAGTGTTTCATTATGTCTATACATTTCATGATCCCATCTTTTATTTGTAATTGGGTCTCCCAAATCAATTACGTGCCTATCATAATTTTGTCTTTGGTATCTCTCATCATATTGGCCATCATCAAAGACGACTTTTTTGTCCATTGTAATAACTTCAAGACTATCTCTCAAGTTATTCAAAGCGTTGCTTAAATCTTTTAAAACAACAATTTTATCATTTTCTGTTGAAGGCCATGTTTGAGATAAGTTACTTGAAATTCCAACTTCTTCTAAATCCCCTTCTCTTGCACGAAGTAAAGTAGAATCAAATCCAAAGTGGTTTCTGTGCAACTCATGCAAAGTACCTCTATTGAAACCTCTATCATTAAAACCTTTTGCAGCAGATTGAGCAACATAAAACTCAACAAAAGCCTGCATGTTTTGACGGATTGTTTCCAAATCTCTTTCAATCTCTTTTAAGTTTTTTGGCTGATCCAAATATTTTTTGAAATGGTTGTGAAAAGAAGTTTCTTTACCTTCTATAAGATCATTTTTACCATCCACAGCTTTATGCCAAGTCAAGATTTTAGAAATTGTTTCAAAAGCCTTTTGTCTTTCTTTTGAATTTTGAACCGGCTTATTACTTGTAAGTAATTTGCTATCATTTTTTTCTGTAAAAAGACCTAACTCAGAGTTATTCAATACATCTGAATTATCCAATTCATCTGTAGTGAAATTTCTTTCATCAACTAAATGCCAACCTCCAACCGCATTTCCATCTTTATTCATATGGTCAATTGAAAAACTCAAAATCGCGGAGTTGAACAATTTTTCCAAATAACCAGCTGGCTTATTATAATCAGATAAATCCTCCGTATTGAATTCATATTTTGAAGCATCCCAAGTTGTTCTTTCAGGGTCTGAAGAAGTTGAACCTTTTGAACGCCTTCCAAAAATATCAACTTTGTAGTCATATATTTTTTCAATATATCTTGTAACCTTGAAACCACCAAACTGTAATTCAGGATGCTTTTCTGTTGTATAATGCAAATTCTCCAATGAATTTTCTGTAGTTGGGTTCCAATTCAAAATATCAATTTCTCTCTCGTTTTCATCAATACCTTTGGCGAGAGGGTTTACTGTATTTTCAATTTCACTATTATCTTTTCCATCACTTGTAGTAAAAAGGGAATTTAATATACTTGCTTTTTTAGTTCCAAAGAAAGAAGGCAATCTTTCATTTATACCTTCTCCGAACTTTGTAATTGACCTTCTTGTTTTGCCGTCAGATTCAGTTAAGTATTTCAAAAAAGTCCACAATTCGTCTATAGTAGGGGAAATCAATCTATCCTCAACTGTTAATCCACCTGCTTTGCTATTTACTCTTTGTTTTGAAGCTCCTTTTAATCCCCTTGTACGCATATCAACGTTGTCAGAAATTTTTGATTCTTCAGAGCCTTTATCGTAGTCGTAAATATAAGGTGGAAAAACAAACGGCTCACCATCTTCACCTAACCTATCTCCAATACCTCCTAAAGCAAGAGAAGAATAAACACCTTGTTCTTTTGGATTTTCAGGTGTATTATTCAATAAAGGGTTTGTTTGTTCAACATAAGGAATCTCATATTTTGAGTCCTGTAGACGCTTGTAAGGAAGTTCAGTTTTCTTTAATCTCAAGTTTTTGAATTGAACATCTGAATCAGGGTTTAAATCCTGCATAAAGTTCAATTCTTCAACATAGTCTCCATATACAGGACCTTTGAAAATAAAGCATTCTTTTTCAAGCCAATTTTTAATTACAGGGTCAAGTACGTATAAATATTTTTGAGTGTCACCCTCTGAAGTATTTTTAAAAGAAAGTTCGGTGTTTGAAACTTTCATTTCCTCATACCCAAGAGTTTCACCGTGACCCATTTTATAAGCGTTATTTAGAATGGAAACAGTCGGATAAAAAGGCTGATCACTTTCAACATAATTAAACTTTACAGCCATATAAAGAGGAATATTTTTATCCAAATCGTCAGATTCAATATCCCCATCAATCAAAGTTAAAACAGATCCAATAAATGTTCTCGCGGAAAGCAATCCATTTATTAAATTATATCCCAAAACAACTTCATTGAAAATTTTATAAGATTCATCTTCGTTTTGGAACAAGTTTGTTGTATCTTCTTGAGATTCAAAGTGAATACCTTCTGAGGTTTTGAAATTTACAGAATCACTATAATCAGTATATACAGGTGGAAGTAAATAAGAAACCATACCCTGCATATTATTTATATTTTTAATTAAATTCGTTAATTGGGATTTTTCAGAGGAATTACCCATTACTTTATCAATCAAATGGCCGAATTTTTTACTTCGTAAAACATCATCCCAATCTATATATTCATCCACTCCCTCAGCGTTTGTTCCTTTGTAGCCTGTTAAAACTTCACTAGGTAAATTTACATCAGGGGCAATTTCATATAATTTTTTAAAATCATTATTCAAAATTGCTTCTTCAATAAGGTCATTCAAAAATTCAATACGAGTTTGAACAAGAATTTTCTGTTCTTTCAAAGAAGGAGAATAAGAGTTTGAAATAAAGCGAGTTCTATAAGTTCTATTATCTTTTACTTTCCAATCCTCTTTTACCAAATCAGTTCTCATGTTAAAAGGCAATTTAATGTTTGCGGGATCATGAAGATGTAATTGGAAATCACTTTGGAATATTTTTGCAAACTCTTCATCGCTTTGTAATTTCTTTTTCAAGCTTGAATACAAATCGCTTTCTTTTAAAGAATATCTGTTGAGAAGTTTTGGGTAAGTTTCTCCTGTTGGAAAAGAAGGGGAAACTCCATCTGTTTCATAAGAATGAGGGTTTATTACATCAAAGAATTCCTTAATTGTAACGTTTTCATTTATTTTATCAGGATCAACAATTTGAATTGTTTCGAATTTTGTATTATAATCAAAAACAGGGTTGGAAATATTAAAACCTTTGTTCAAATAAGTTTGCAAGTCAAAAATATTTATAGAAGATTCAATTGGTGTTGAAGAATAATAACGCGTATCTAAAACAGAAATATCGTGAGTTAATTTTGCACCAATAAAGTTTTTACCTAAAGTATTCTGTACACTTGCTCTCGGAATATAGAAATTATATTCACCCTTTTCAGTGTTGTATTGATACTCTTCGAAAATGAGATTTAAAATACTTTCTTTTGTATAAGCAGGCTCTCTATCTATAGTACCATGAGCTTGCCACTCATTATCTCCATATTTTATGTTATGAGTAATATTATCTCCAAGGAAATTATCTTCTTTATTCTTTAACATTTTAACCCTCTAAAAAAATTAGTTTTCATCATTTTCCAAATTCTTGAATTCATATTGTTCAACAAGATCGGTATTAAATTTATATAAAAAATCTCCTGGCTCAAATAAACCAACATGCTCAACTCCGTTTAATGAATACAAAATATCATCATCCTCTAATTTACCGGTTTCTAAATAATATTTTTTCCAAAGCTTTTTCAAATCATATCTATTCAAAGTATAAGAATCAGGAAGTTTTCTCAAACTATCCAATGCGCTTTGATAATTTATAGTTAGAGGATCCGGGAAATGTTCTCCATCAATATCCTCAACTACACTTTCTCTCATTAAATCATATCTTGAATGCATTTGTTAAATCTCCCTCCCAAAAACTTTTATTTTAGTTAAATCCACAGGATCATCCCCTTGAATTTTTAATTGAATATTAGTTTTATTATTTGAATAATTATTCAAAAATGATAAAACACCAAATTCACTTGTATCCAATTGAACAACCCCGCTTTTTCTCGGCCATTCAGCTACTTCTTTTCCACTTGCGATTAAATTACCTTTTATTATGCTGCATATTTCCAAAGGAATTCCAATTATCTCTAAAGAATTATAAAAACTTGTTCCGGGAATTTCAAAGACACATTCATTTCCATTCAAATATGCAATATTGTTTATAATTTCACAACCTTGAACTTTTAGATAATTCAAAAATTCACAATCACTTGATTCTTCTTCAAACTCAAATTTAATTGGAATATTTGTTTCTGTAAATAAATTACGAACTTTAAAATCAAAATCACCAGGCGCAATTCCAATATATTTTCCATTTTCAAAAACCCCTGAATTATTTACAAAGCGGTAATTTTCAAAATTCTTTATTTCAACCGAGAAAATTCTTTTTGCATTTTTATCATAAAAAGTATGATTACCAATTTTATGAGTTGAAGTTAAATC
>CAMPAL010000002.1 GCA_946631855.1 uncultured Treponema sp.
GTCCATTTGTAAATACCGTTTATTTCACCTGTAACTTCGAAAACAGGTGTACCATAAGGGCCATTTTGATGATAAGAGCCATCAAAGCAAATTCCCTTTTCTTTTAGTACTTTTTTCAAGAGAGATTCTGCACTTTGCATACATTGTACAAGAGCATCTTTTTTAGGACCTTTCAAATTATTTATCTCATCTGAAAAATCTTTGAAATTGGGGTTGTCAAAATCCGTCCAACCCTTAAAACTTATTTTGAGTGGATCATTCATTTAAGAAACCTCTTCCCATAATATAGGAATTCAATCTTCTAGAGTTTTCATGAAAGTGATTACAATACTATTTTTGGCTTCAGGGTGAACTTCTTGTAAAAGATACATCATCTCATTCCATTTGATAGCGTTATTGATTTCAAAATCAAAAACTTTCATTGCTTGAGAAACATCTCCATACTTGTTAGAGTATACATAAGAAACTACAGTTTTCATAAAATTCTCCTTAAACTTCAAACTCTTTCAAAGAAACCCATCCAAGAAGGCTTGCATCTGAATGAGCTGATTTTCCAAAACCAGTAATCCAAAAATTACCGTCCCAGCCAAGTATTTCAAAAAATTCTTTTCCATGTAAAATTCCTTTTACAAGAAAATTTTCCCCGGCCTGTTCTTTTGTGGGGAATTCGTTTGGAATTTTATGCATCTTCATTTTCATCTCCAAAAATCTTTTTCCAGCATTCAGGGCAAATACCTGAAATAAACATCTCTCTGTACTCAGGGCTCAAATTTGGTGCAATTTCCTGAATACTGCGCGAACTTTTTCTCCAATTTTTCAATGCGAAAAATGTTTTTCCATCACAGAGAATTTCAACATTTTTTCCACAAGTTTTACAAGTTTTTGTCATTTTTCTTTTTTATTTCTATCGTAAATGGAAACTTTTTGATTATCTGAATAATTCCAAAAATTGGAAAAAGCGGCAATGTAAACATACAACCAACCAAAGATTTTTCAATATCTCCTTTTCCAAAATCTGCCCAAAAGTTCATGTGCAATACCATTGTTCCTAAAAGAAAAGGAACTAAAAGAATGGCTAAAATTGCATCGCTCATATAAAACCTCACTTCAACATGTTCAAAAATTCTTCAGGTGAAATAATTTTCGTTCCAAGCTTTTTCGCTTTTTCAGACTTTGTTGAAGTTGAATTTGGATCCTGTTGTACAAGAAATGAAAGCCCTTTTGAAACAGCTTTTACTTCACCTCCATTTTCAATAACCATCTTTTCCAAATCAGAGCGTTTAATTGACATAGCCCCAGTGAAGCAAAAACTCAAACCTGCAAGTTTACCACCCTTTTTTTCTACTTTTGGCTCATTTGATTTGACGTTGAAAAAACTCATGCATTTTTCAATTTCTTCAACATTTTCAATCATGCCGTAATAAATCTTATCTGCAAGAATATCACTTATTCCTTCGCAGATAAACTGTTTTGATGAGCCAGGATGCAAAAAGAAATTCAAATCCGCTTTTGGAATTGCTGTCAAAACTTTGTCAATTTGACCTTCTCCAACAGCTTCAATATCAAAGCAAGAAATAAATGTTGAAATTGAAATTTTTTTCTTCAAAGCTGCACGTACCTTTTTTGCAACTTTTTCACCGTTTATTCCATTCGCCCACTTTACGCTGTCTTCATCAGACTTTGTAACCGAAGAAAGATAATCAAAAAGATTTTTGCAGTCTTTTGATGCTTTTGTAAAATATGCAGGGCCTGCTCCTTTTACTCCAATTTTGTCAAGGCACTTTTCGATTTTGTGTGCAACTTTCTGTGCGCAATTTTTATTGATACATCGAATCATGCCGTTTTCCAAAACTTCCAAATCTCCTCCACAAACAGGGCAGGTGTCTGGAAGATTCAATTTCTCTAAATCATAGTTGTAGATATTCTTGATCATTACATCTCCTCCATTTCGAAGGTTACTTTGCAAACCTTCGCATCTGCTGCATAACCAGGAACGCCGTTTGTCTTCATTCCAGGTCTCTGATGTTTCAGCTCAAGACCATACGGTTTGATTTCTTTTCTTGCAGCTTTGCGACAACACTCTGCAATTTCCTCTGCAGCTTCATATGTTTCATAAAGCTTTGCTTTTGTCGGATCCTTTACATTAGTTGAACCGTGCTGAATATAACAAATTGAACCCCAAGGATCTGTGAATTTTACTACGTAACGTGTCATCTTTCGTACCTCTCTTATGTTTAATAATATAGGGGTTGAATTGTATAAAAAACCAAAAAACTTCCTAATTTTTTACATGATAAATACTACATATGATAATGATTCAAATGACAGAGTTGGTACTCTTATTTTTTCACCTGATAGATCAAAAATCTTGATAGGTTTAGCCCCAAACCATAAAGAAGATTTCAATCAATGGGATTTAGTTGGCAAAGGTCATATACAATACGGCGATATGAAAGAAGAAACCGTGAATAACGAAGTTTATGAGGAATCCGGTTTGGATGTGAAAAGTCTGCAAAAAGAATTTTTAGGAAGTACAAAGTATCAAAAAGGGCAGATATATTTTTATGCTGTTGTTTTGGATTCAATGCCTGAAAAAATCGAATGTAAATCATGTTTTGATTGGTACGGAAAACAATTACCGGAATTTTTTAAATTCAAATGGATTGAATTAAAAGAGGCTGAAAAATGGCTTTATAAAGGTTTGGTTAAAGCCATTTTTCAAACAGATATTTACGAAAAATTAAACAAAGCAATTGAAAACGGTATAATTTAAATTTCAAAAGAAAAATCAGATTTTCCTAAAATCTTTTCTTTCATGCGGTTTGCCAAGTCCTGGGTTTCTCGCCATTCTTCATAAGCGGCTTCTCTTTCTACCCACATATTGCAATCGCATGTTTTGATTTCATCAATATCCAAAACCCCTTTATCAATGTCATCAACTCTGTTCAATTTTTTATCGCAAAAAGGGCAATGGTAAAACCCATCAACCCCCCATACCTGCCAATTGAACTTTGCCCATTCGTTGTTTTTTATCTTTGTACCTATATCAACAAATCTGCAATCAACTAACATCTGCCAGCGTTTTGAGTTTCTCGGAAGTTTTGTTAGCTTTGCAATGTTTTTATCTTCAATGTGCAGAATATGTTCAACAAAATCTTTTTCAGGAGCTTGCTTTTTCATATCAACCAAAGCACAAGGAAAAGAATCATTTAATTTCATGCAATCAATTTCAAACTCTTTTCCATCCGCAAATTCCCATAAACCCCCGTAATTGTATTTATCCTTTTTTACAACAACTTTATCACCGGGGTTTAAATCGTAAATACTCCATTTTTTAAGAGACATTTTTTATAAAAATCCTTTTTTTTATTTTTTCTCAAGTTCTGAGTTGATTTTTTCTACCTCAATCTGAAAATTCTTAATCCCATTCAAAAGCTTTTCTCTCTGTTCAATCAGCATATCTCTGTCAATTTTCAAATTCAACTTCGGAAGGGTTTCTTGAAGATTTTTCAAAAATTCTTCTCTCGCAGCTGCTTTATCTTTTAAATCCTTTCTTACTGCACATATGCGACCGGAAATTCCAACATGTTTAATATCCGTAAAAAAGATAGCTTCATAAACTACATCACCTATAAAAGGATATTCATCGCAATCCAAATAAATTACAATTGATTTGTAATCAGTGTCTTTTTCACCATCGCAAATATAAGGTTCCAATGCTTTTTTGTCAACGAGATAATACCAACCTTTTTGAAATTTTACCCCACACAATTCAGTCGGCAAGTTTTCATCACAATGTTCTTTTATGTCTAACATTATAATTCTCCTCTACGAAGTTTTCTTAATTTTTCTCCGCTATCTTTTGCAAAATTTCTTTTTATTATTGCATAATTTGAAGGCTTGAAATAAAATTGCCATCTACTCCAAAGATTTATCCAATCAAAAATAACCAAAAAGAAAATGTAATATGGATGTTCTTTAAAGAAATCTCCAGCAAGAAAACAAGCTCCTGCTCCTAAAGCTGCCCCAAAACAACACATTAGATTTTCCGCGTTTGAATGATTTTGATAATCAATTTGATTTTTATACAAACTCTGTTCAAATACATCTCCAATCGAAGGTATTACAATTGAAACAATTCCGTTTACAATTCTATAAAAAATTGACCAAAAGAAAAACAAATTTAATACAGGTGTTTCATCTGTCAAAGGATTTAAGTTATTTGCAAAATAATAAATTGCAAAACCCAGTTCAGTGCAAGTGTAAAAAATACTTTCACCTATATCAATTGCTTTGTAATGACAAAAAACCCATCTTTTCTTTTTTACATCAGCCGAAACAAAAGCGTGTATTACGCCAACAATACAACCTGTACAAATAATTAAAGAGTAAAATCTCGAACCAAGTCCAATTTGATAGTACGTAAAAGTTGCGGCGAACATTCCATACACTATACAATTGAAAAACAAAAAGAGCAAATATATAATCTGTTCTTTACTCATAAAAAGTTGCTTGAATCTTTCTCTCAAAATTCAACTCCCTCTTTTTCCAAAAATTTCTGTATTCTTACTCTTGTACAGGGATCACAATACAAATTCAAAATGTTTTTCAAATCTGATTTTGGGTCCAATTCAAGTTCATTTACATTAACGCTGAAGTATTCTTTTTCGACCTTTTGCAACTCTTTACAAACAACTTTTTTCAATTGCTTTAGTTTTTTCAAAAGAGCCGGCAAATCCTTTTTTGTAAAAACATCTTTTGGTGTTACTCCAAGCTGATTCCAAACCCAGTTGTCAATCCCGTAAACATTAAATTTAAAGGTTTCAAAATCTTTCACAAACAATCTAACTACATCTTTGCAGTATGATTTGCTTCTATAAGATTCATGATGATAATCTTTAGCCAAAAGATTTTCATTGAAAAAATCTGTAAGAGAATCTTTGTAATTCAAGTTTGCCAAATCTTTTAGAGTATTATACAAATTTGAAACGTCTGAATTTCGCAATTCCCAAATTCCATATTCCTCTCCCAATTTATCATATTCAAATTTTGTCATAGCCAACTCCAAGTCTTAAAATCATCTGCATCTATGCGAAGTTCCCTGATTTTGTCCTTTACATTTTTAGCATCTTCTTCTGAAGTTTTTGGAAGAATCTCTTTTTCCAAAAAATCTGCAGCACTATATGCAGAAGCAAAAGCCTTTTCACTCAAATCTACTATAGATTCAGAGAGTTCATCTTTTTTATCCTCAAGCTCCTCAATAACTTCTTCGAGTTCTTTAGTTTCTGAATTTTCAGAATTCTGATAAGAAGGGGTAATTATATTTTCAACAAAGTTTTTTATATCAATCCAATTATAATCAGTCATTGGATTTTTACCCGTCTTTTCCTCTAAAAACTCCGCAAGCTTTTTTGATAATTCCAATTCAATATCTTCAATTGTCATACACAAAAAAATATAGAGTTTTCTTTTTTAGACAATCCTTTAATTTTTGAATGTATCACTTGTTTTTGAAACTCGTGATACATTAAAATTAAGGCAACCCTTTATAATACAAAGAAAAGGGGTTGAATGTATAACGAGTTATCTTTTCTAAACATTTTTAAAAAGGTTTTTTAATTTTTAAATATATTTATGAAACCCTCTAACTCGTTGTACATTTAATTCTTTTGTTTCTTTTCTTGAATGTATCACCTGTTATAATAACATATGATACATTAAAATCGGGGTAAACCCTTATAATACAAAGAAATGAAGTTAAATGTATCACGAGATAGCTTTTATAAACTTTTTTAAAAAGGTTTTTAATTTTTTAAATATATAATTACAAAAGAATAACTCGTGATACATTTAACTTTTTATTTCTTTTCGCGAATATATCACATGTTTACGATAACTCTTTATACATTAAAAGTCTCCTAAAGCTTTATAAAATAAGAAAATAGAATTAAATGTACCACGAGTTACGTTTTCTAAACTTTTTTAAAAACTTTTTCAAAATTTTAAAATATAAATAAAGAACAACTAACATGTGATACATTTAATTCTTTTCTCGAATGTTATTATATATAATAACTCTCTTTTTTTCTTCTTTTTTATATAATACAAATCTAAAGCTAAAAGCGTAACCTAAAGTGTATAAGTTATCTCTTGATACATTTAACTACAGGAATGTATCACAGGTTAGAGTAACATATGATACATTAAAATTCGGCTAAAACTTTATAGAATAAGGAGATAGAACCCGAATGTATCACGAGTTAAGATTCATAAACTTTTTTAAAAAGTTTTTTGAAATTTTAAATATATATTTACAAAACCCTAACTCGTGATACATTTAATTTCTTATAGTGAATGTATAACATGTTATTGAAACAAGTAATACAATAAAATTGCGTTAAAGTCTTATAGACTAAAGAATTACAGATTGAATGTATCACGAGATAGATTTATTAAACTTTTTTAAAAAGTTTTTTGATTTTTTAAAATATAAATAAAGAACCCTTAACTCGTTGTACATTCAATTCTTTGTTCTCAGAGCGTAACCCTTTTCTATAATATCTAATGCAGGTTGAGGAGAAAAAAATGAGCGGCGGTAGTTTAAATTACTGGAATGCAAACGATCCAATTGATATTTTAAAAAAAGAATTGCTTTTTGCAAAAAATAAATACTCAGAAAAAGCAATTCAGGTAATGCAAGAAACAATTCGCAAGTTGAGAGAAGCCGAAATTTACTCGCATAGAGTTGAATGGTTTTTGAGTGGAGATGACGGAGAAGACAATTTACAGGAAAGGCTAAAAGAGGATTTGGAGGAACTTGCAAAAGAAAAACCGATTCCTGTACATTTAGCAAAATGTGAATACTGTGAGCATTGTAAAAATAAACACTGCGAATATGGCCTCAATGATTATTGGAATGAAAATAAAAAAATTGAAAATCGTTATCAAAAATATAAAGAGGATGCAAGCGGATGTTGGGGTTTTGAAGTAGATTCAGAAACAGAATACAATTTTTTGAATGAGAAATAAGTGAAAAGGGCCTAAACTATAAATGGCCCTTTTTTTTTGCTTTTTTCAAAATAAATCAACATCTTCCACTATTTAAAATATGGCAGAAGAAAAAAGCAAATTATTCGAAAAGGAGAATAGATTGTACAAATTTTATCTAAATGATTTGGAAGGCAAAAAGACTTGTATAGACTTTGTTAGAGACCTTTTCAAATTAGAGTTGATAACTTTTGACAAATCTGAAAATTTGGATCTCGTGAAATTATATAATGTGGTTGGGTTCGATGCATTTTTTGAAATTTGCGGCTGTTTTAGTTCAAAAACAATTAAAATCCCAAATATTGAAAAAATGAAGAAAAACTTGATAATTGCATTAGCTTACTATCACGTAGTAATGTTAGGGATGAACCCAAAAGAAGTTGGGCGCATTTTAAGTGAAAAATTAGGTTCCTTTAATTTGAAGCAAAAATCAATTAAAAACATTATAAACAAATTGCAGGCTGAGATTGAGGAACTTGGAGCAAGAGTTGCTAAAGAGGCGCAGAATGGAAGAAATGATTAAAGACGAAAAAGAAAATGAATTGGCTTTAAGAGCTGTAACCTCTATAGAAAAAGGTGAAGATAAAAAAGAAGAAACCCCAATTGACGAGGTTATTAAATCACTTGCAGATTTTACAAAAGAAGCATTTTCAATTACTTTGGAACAAACAAAATTGACAAAGGCGTTGGAGGATTCTTTTATTGATGATATTAAAAATGGTTCAATGTCAACAGCGGAAAGAATCAGTTTGTATAATGTACAGCAATCCGCTCAAAATGATAGGATTTCAAGAATGATGAACCCGACTTCTCAAATGATAAATGAAAAGAACAGGGCTCAAATTGAATCTGATAGACGTAAAGAACAAATGCAACAACAAGCTTTGACTGGAAACGGTGGAACGAATTTACAGCTGAATATTGGAACAGCATCTGCAATGGATGCAAAAGTTGCAAGTACAGCTCCTGCAGAAGTTACTTTAGGTTTGTTAGCTTTGAATAACATGCTTGGTGCAATGAAGACTGAAAAACCGGCTGAGCAAACTAACTAAAAAAGAAGGAGAAAAAGTAAATGAATGATCAGCCTGTACAGTATACATTAGATGGAAAAAAATCCAGTCTTCTGGAAATAAATGCATTGAAAAAAGAAGGTAAAATAATTAAAGAGGTTGAACCGGGAGTTTTCAGAACCTTCCCTGTTTTTAATTAAGAAAAAAAAGGAGAAAAAATATATATGAGTGAAGCCACAAATACAACTCAGGAACAGACTTTTATTTTGGACGGTGCTCAAGTTTCAGCTCAGCAACTTAATGAAGCAAGAAACAAGCCTGGTGTAAAAATAAAAGAAGAAGCTCCTGGAGTTTTCAAAACATTACAAAGATTGAACGGTTAAGAAACTATAATTTAAAATAGAAAAGAGGTTCTTTGCTTATGAATTACTCTGACATCGATGAAGACTTTGAATTTTACGGGGCTTTCGGAGAAGAAAATTCTCAGGAAGATTGCAACTCACCGTACACTTCAGAAATTTATCCAACTTTTGATAGTGTACAGGAATTGATTTCGGAGGACGTTTAAAAAAAAGAATCTCTTGGAGTGTTAATGCTATCAGTTTTATCTACATATACAATCACTATTGAAAAAGATGGAGTTGATGTTGAAATCCCTTTATGTCAAGGAATAAAATATTCGATTTTGAAACTTGGCCAAAGTGATGAAAAAAAGATTTACCCAAAAGAGATTTCTGTAAAAGATTTATTTAAAGGATATGAAATAAAGAAAATCAAACTGCCAGTTATAAATGAATATGAAAAAGGCCAAAAGTTTGATAAATTGCCTGTTTTGAATAACCTCAACAAATTCTCTGAATATATGAATACAAAGTATAAAGATGGAGAATGGGATATTGAAAAAGAAAAAGAAAAGATGGATGAATTCGGGGTTGAATCCGTCAGATTTATCTATATGGGTCTTTTGATTGAAAATATTTTCCACTGCTCAATTTATGTACCTGGAAAAATTTTAAAAAACGGTTTCTTTTATGTAAACAAAGTAGATGAATCTAAATTAAAAGTAGAGGAAATCAAGTTATGATTGAAGATAATACCGCTTTAATTTTTCGCAGAGCTTCTTTAGTTTCAAATGGAAAAATTGGCTCAGATGTAATGACAATGAGAATACTTCCTGATATGATTGGATTGAGTCAAAAAGATTTGCCAAAGTACGCTCCAATGAATCCTGGAACTCTTTTCAAAGGGCCATCTGAAGAAGACGCACACGGAGATGTTGACAATTCTGCAAAATATTGGGTTTTATGTACACCTGATTTTAAAATCGGCTGGGTTTTTTGTGAAGCAAATAATGAGTATTCTATAGAATCAACAAAAACGCGTGCACCTTATATGTATAAAAATATTTACACGCATTTAAGGCGCCTTCATCTAACAACAAGTAGTTTTAGATATCCTGAATTGAAAATCCTTCAAACAAACTCAAAACATGTAGATTTATATAATAAAATTGGAACAAAAGGAAAAAAGAAAACTGCGATTTCTTATGATATCTTAAATGTAAGAACAGGTGAAAGATGGATCTTTTTGGAATCTGGAACTTCCCTGGCTTTAATGCAGGATGGAATTGCTTTACGAGTTGGAGCTCCAAATAAAGATCATTCCTTTATAACTATGACCCCTGATAAAATACAAATAATTTCAAATAATGTTGAGATTTGGGGTAGAAATAAAATGTCTTTAGGAAAACATGGATATCAGGTTTGTGGAATGATTGGAGCGCCCACAGCTGTAGACGGTAGCCCGCTTTTACCCATAGCTGACATGACGTGTTGAAAACTAACTATACTATTAAAAAAAGTATAGGGAGTTTTTAATTTTGAACAAAAAAACACTTTTTAAGGGCAAGCCTGAAATAGTGATTTTAATTGAAGCTTAAAAGAAAAGCCCTTAAAAATGGGCTTTTTAATTTCATTGAAAGCTATACTGCAATAATCCAAATTATCAAAAAAATTCCAATTATGATTAACTCAAAAATAAAACTGCAGATTATCGGCAAAAGTATCCAAGCACAAAAAGCCGTTTTAATCAATTCCAAAATTCCACCTTGCCAAGCCAACCAGGTTAAAGGCCAACGGCCTAAATGTAAATTCAATTCGATAAACCCATGCATCTGTAAAGTACATAATACAGCAAGTACTGTAAATGCAAATTGAAAAAAGCTTGTATTTAATTTCAGCGTGATATTTTTAATCATAAATACCCCCTTCTTCATCAATTAGGTTTTCAAAATGTTCAAATACTTTTTCAATAAGTTTCAATGTAAGCAAGCAAACACGAATCTCATTGTAATTTTCTTTTGTAATTTCAACAAGTTTGCGATGAGCTTTTTGTATTTCTTTACAGCAATCCCATTCATCCATCATTTTACCGGTCAAATCGGAGTACTCATCGTAAATGAAGGGAGAAAGAGTGAAAATCGGGTTGTAAGCTCTTCCTAAAAGAAGAACAAATTCTTCAAAACCCAAATCTTCTGTTTCATTGAGAACAGCTTCAATAATATCAGCCCAAGCTGAAATAGCCTTTGCAGCTTTCACCTTTATATTTTTGAGAGATTTGTTGTTCAAAACTTCATTCATATAAAAGTCAATCAAAGGATCAATTTTTTGAAAAATACGTTCTCGCTCAGGGTGACGCTCAAAAATCTTGCTAATACCTTTTGCGGTATCATGCCAAAGCCATGCGTATTTGCACATCAAGTCTGCATATTGACGTGCAAGTCTCGTTCCAAGGATTTGATTCTCTTTAATTCCAGCTTCAATTTGATTCATTTTTTTTTTAGGTTTCACTACAATTCTTGCACTTACCGCGTGAATTCCATCCCCTTCTTTTTGAGAAAGAGATCTTTGAACTTCGCAAATTACAGCAGCTGAATTTTTGGCTTCAACTGTTTTACTTCCCTGGCTTTTTGCTGTTTTCCAACTTACATTAAAACTTCTCATTTTTACACCCCTTTAGTAATCGAATTTTTCGAGTTCATTCCAAATATCATCAATCAAATCTGAAGCTTTTTCATAACAATTGTTTGTCATTAGATTTACGATTGACTCCCTGAGCTCAAACATTTTAATCAAACCTTCAATATAAGCTCGTGAAAGTTTGTGCAGGGTTGACTCTTCTTTGATTTCTTTTTCGTCTCTCTGATACATTTCACAAACTTCACCTTGAACCCGAGCGGATTGCCAAAGTCGAGATTTCAAATCGTCACTCTTTAATTTCTCCATACTCACCCTCGTTTATCTTATAATTTGAAAGGGATGCTTTGAATGCTTCTTCGAAAGTCATTCCGTTTACAAAATCGTACTTGATTCTTTGATTTTTTGGCTGTGTTGAAGAACGGCCAATTTCTCCTTCTACCGCATCGAAGTAAAAAGTTGAAGGAGCATCTTCTCCGTTTGGATCTCCGTAATCTTTTCCTTGAAACCTCAAATTCCATTCAGCATCGCTCAAACCAAGAGTACGGCGAGCATCCAGCTGTGCGAGCGAAAGGTTGTCAAAAGACATTACCGCGAAAATATGGCTCAGAGCTTTCAAGTTCTTTGCAAGCCACTCGATATTTTTATCAATTATATCTTTATGTGATTTTTTATAAGTAACTCCTCTTCCAATATTATCTTTATAACCAAGAATCAAAACCTTTTCATTAGCCAAAGTTTTCAAAAAACTTTCATTCAAAATTCCGGCAATTACATGGAAAACAACATTGTTACTTTTCTGATGAGTCAAGAAAGCAGCTTTAATATCAGCTACGCAGTCAAGCTCTTTTTTGTTGTTTGGGTCAACTACAGAAACTCCGAGTCCGTGAAGCCATCCTTTACTTGCCCATTTGACAAGGTCATAATGGTATTGAGGAAGATGATGCTGGTTTACAGTCAAATTGCAAATTACTCCTCTGTTTGAGAGGTATTCCAAAAGCCATTCAATATCAGGATGAGCAAGAGCGTTTCCTCCCCCAATCGCAATTTCAGTTCCAGGTTCCCATGTATCCCAAAGTTTCATATAAGACTTGAGAGATGCATGTTTACCTTCTTTACTTGAACCCTCATGACAAAAAGGACATCCAGCATCACAATATCCTGTAATTTTTACATCCGAGTTAAGAGCAAATTTTGGCAAAAAGCGGTCTGCATCTGGATCAATTGTTTCTTTTATACGAGTACCATCGTTATAAATGGCTGTATAAAAATTGCCGTTTTGATATGCATGCAAAAGTTGCTTGTCTTCAAAAGTTTTATTTGCTTTCTTGAATTCTTCCAAAGTCATTTTTCGTTACCTCTCTATTATATTTTCTCGTAAGTTACCAAATGAGAATTAAATTGGGAACAGCCAGGAAGAGGCACGTACCCATTACCTGACTTGAAATCAATTTCTTTGATTTTACAGCCACCGGTTTCCAACCATTTTTTCAACTCTTCACAAAAGATGTTTGGATTGCCGCAAAGACAATTTTTGTCAACGAGAACATGTACACCGCCGGCAGATTGTATAATAAAACCTTTTGGATTTTTGAAAATGTTTTTCTTCAAAGGTTCTAAGCACAATTCCTCAGTTTTTACAGCTGTGCGAATTACACCAGCAAGTACTTTACGGCCAATTTCTTCAATATTTGCAATATCAACATCAAAATCAACCCAAACTTTTCTTGTAAACTTTGATCGTTCACTTCGAAAATCTGTATTATGATGCGCAAGCTGATTTTTTGAATTCTGAGGATCTCCGGAATGTATCATATTTTCTACAATATCCAAAGTTGTTTTCATATGATCAAGTGCAACATCAATCTCTTTTGAAGGGTTTGGAGAGATATAACAAACCAGTGCGTTCTGCGGAAGAGAGATTTCATCAGGAGTTCCAATATTGTAAGTCAATGCGCGCTTTGGAACTTCGAGTTCATATATTTTATTCAAAGCTGATTCAAAATCAAAAACACCTTTATGATCTTTCTTCAAGTTCTTTGTCAAGTACATTTCTCTCGCCCTTGCGCCGAGCTTTTGTTTTTCTTCCTCTGTAAGCTTTTTTGAGCGAAAAGTTGTCATTACAAGATAAGACTCTGTTTTGTCAATATCTGCGGCTCCAATATCTTTGAGGAAGTTTTTAAGCATCTCCTCGTCTTTTACAATTTCATAATTTCTCATGCCGTACCTCCTGTGAAATAATATAGGGTAAACTTTTTGTTTTGAAACATTTAATTGAAAAAATTTTTTCGCCTATAATTATAAAACAACCCCTAGATATAGAAAAAAGGAGGAAAAGATGCAAGTAATGAGAACAATAAGAGCTGGCATTATTTCAATGGATGAATTTTTTGATAGATTGGGCTATGACAAATTCAACAAACAATACTTTGAGAAATTCACGGATCCTGAGTGTTTCCATACTTACGATGAATGGTATTTACTTTACGATGCTTTTTTGTATGAAGATACTTTGAATCCTCCTTTTACAGATTCAAAAAGTGGAGTTTTTCCATTTTGTGTGGATTCAGAAGGAAATGTCACTAAAAACTGTTTTTGTTTTGGGGATAGAAGATTCAAAAAAGAAGAAGATGCAAGAGCTTACGCTGAAACTTGTAAAAATGTAAACATAAGCCGTAAAGTTGCAGAAAATATTGCAAATGCAGCCGCTAATTTAGACTGGACAAAGGTACGTGCAAAAACCGAAGATGTAATCAAAGTAATGTTTGATATGGTGGCAAAAGGAGTTATAGAAAAACGGGATTGTTACGGCATTCACTATAAATATGACAAAGAAAATGAGCGTTTTCAAGTATCCCTAAATTAAAATTACGTATTCTTGATTTTTTCCAAAATGAGATTTATTTGTCAAAGTTTCCACAATTTTATCTTTATATTTTTCGGTTTTGTCAATTACAAATAAATACCTACCGCATTTATATTTCTCAAGGCATAAATCAATCCATTCATCACAAGATTTTTCAACTTCATTTTCATCCCAGTGTTCTTTATCTCCATAAGGTGGACAAGTGAATAAAGCGGCTTCATTGAAACTTTTTACAGGTGCTTTTATTAAATCCTCAACCTCAATTTCAACATTTTCCAATTTCAAAAAATCTTTTATTTCATTACTTTCTTTTACATGTTCTTCATTTATATCCCAGCCAAAATATTTTTTACCTTTTCTAAAAGCACCAACCATTCTACCCGAAAAACCTGAAAAAGGATCAACAACAGTTTTAAAATCTTTCAAATATTTTTGTATCAATTCTTCAGCTAAAGAAGGTTTAAAAATAGAGACCTTTGGCGCAATTTTTGCAACATTAAAGCCTTGTACAATATCCCTCGGGGTACACTTATGTACGTACCTCAACCTGTTCAAAGCAGATTTCAAAACCAATCCTTTATCCTGCCAAGCTTCAAGCGGGCTTTTATTTCCTTTACGAAAAGCTTTATACAAAGATTTATGGAAAAAGCGAATTACATTAAAATCATTCAAAGCCTTCAATTCAGGGTATGGAAAAGGTAAATCCAAACGAAACAAATTCAAAAAGTCTTTTGTATACTTTTCTTCAATATAATTCAAAATAGGCTTCATTTTGTCTTTACCCCAAAATTCAACTCCATTTTGCAATCCGCATTGATGCTTCGCTTCAAATAAATCGTCTTGAGTATGATCAAAAGGGTTTACCATTTTTCCATCTTTGAAAAATTGAGGGCCTTTTATTTCAATCAATTTTCCATCTAATCTAAAATCAGGAAAATATGTATGTTCAATTCCGTTAAAGGTATATGTTAAACTCACCGGCTCTCTTTCAATCTCTTTTCCATTATCTTTTGCCCAAATCCAAACAGCTAATTCCCAAGAAGAATCAAATCTCTCATTTTGATAGAAATATTTAAAGGAAGGAGCATGTGCAATTCCGTATCTTTCCAAATAAGTCTTTTTCAATTTATCTTTTACAATTTGGGATTGCATAGGGTTTTCAACTCCATATCTTTTCAAACAAGTTTTTTTTGATTTTTCCCTAATCGCAGGCAAAGAAAAAGTGCTTTCAACTCCATATATTTGCAAAACAGTATTTTTTGTTTTTTCTTTCACTCCAGGACTTTGTTGAGGACTTTCAAAACCCCAGTTTTTCAAACTATTTTCTTTGTAATGTTTTTTAACCTCTTCAGATTGTTGAGCAAATTCAACCCCGTAAATTTCTTTACAAGTTGCTTTTCTTTTTTCAGTGATCTCATTTATATCTTTTTGAGTCCATTCATCCCATTTTGTAAGTTTTAAGTTTGAAAGTTTTTCAAGATTTTCATCCAATTTTTCTTTTGAAACTTCTTCAATTTCTTTTTGTTTTCTGTCGTTTGTTTTCTTTACATAATTTGAATCCAATTGCAAAAAACGTGGGTTCGAAACTCCATACTCCTTTTCCAAAGTTTCTTTTGATTTTTCTTTCACTTCGTTTAATTGGAAAACATTTTCAACACCGTATTTTTCTTTACAAGTTTCAATCCTTTTTTCATTTATTCTTTGTTTTTCTTCTTCTGTTTTATTTTTCTTTGTTTCGGAGATTTTACATTTTCGGCATAAAAAACCTGTTTTTAATCTTTTCAATTTTGCTTCAAATTCTAACCCGCAAATTCTACAGTTTGCTTTCACTACAAGATTTTGAGAACCTTTTTTCTTTAAAAGAAAATTCAATTCATTTTCGTTGTAAATCTTTTCCATATTGAAAATATTATAGCTCGCTATATTTTTTTTTCAAGAGATACAAAGGTATCGAAAAAGGAGAAAATAAATGTTAAAAATTACAAAGCGTGCTGTTACAATTCATGATTTTATTAAAATGAAAAAACGTGAGCCATATGCGACTTTTAGAACTACGGCTAAGATGGAAAATTTCGGTCTTATGTTCGGCGCTCAGGTAAATACATTCGCAGGTCTTTTGCAGGGTTCTTCATTTACTACAAAAGATTGTGATGATTATATTAAACTAACGCATGCGGAAGATTTGTTGGAAGAAACTATAGCGCAGGCGAAGAAAAGAGGGTACAGAGATTATTTTGGCGGAGAAATGCGCAAAGATGTTGAATGTAAATATACTGTTGCAGCAGCATTGATGAGAGAAGCTTTCTTGAATGGTTACGAAGGATTGAAAACCCGAATTGAAAGAGAACATGCATTTGCAATAAAACATTTTTACACTCGCCTTTGGTACGGTGCGGTAAGGTGGCATCCTGAACTTGCGTATATGAATATAAATTCAGTCGGAAAATTGGAAGGAGCTGATAAAAAGTTTTATCAAAGAGTTTTTAGTCATTTAATGAACAACGCTGCAAACTCCGCTGTACAATCAGGAGAGACTGTTTTTATTTATTTGGGATGGGTAAGCGCAGATTATTATATGAATAAATGGAAATTGTCAAGTCAAATCTTTAATACAATTCACGACTCTCTTGATGTTTATGTATGGAAACCGGAAGCAAACTTAATGCCTGCTTTGATAAATGCATGTGTGCATAATAAAATAAGATACCCTTGTGAAGGAATTTATCACCGCATGGATCCTGAAATTTCAGATATTAGAGATTATAAACATTTGACGGGGTATGAAATGGGGGAATTTGATGGTACACAGAAAATCAAAGGCCATTATTACAAACACGGAGAAGAAAGTGAAGCAATGGAAATTCAGGAAGCTGTAAAAGAATATAATGACAGAATGAAAACAAATATTGAATTCAAAGAAATCCCAGCTTAGACTATATTTTTCAATATGAAGCCAAATCCAAATACAACTATCCTTGTGGAATGTAAAGGCGAGGATAGTACTTTTTTTATTTCAAAGTACTCAAAAAGCAATTTGTATGATATTTGTTTTGTGAAAAATAAGTATACGAAAAACTCCAAAATCTGTAAGCAAGATATAATAACAGTGCCTTTTTGGAAGTTGAAAGATCTTGCTTGCTGGATTTTGAACGCAGAAAAAGAAAAAGCAAAATGGGATACGTATTTTTGGGAAAATACAAATGGGCATTGGATGAATTGCGATTGTCATTGTGAATGGATGAGAACTGAAATAATTGAGTTTGAAAAAACAGATGAAGAAACAATGGTTTGTTTTGAAATGTACGAACCTATGAGATTTAAATGGTTTTGGGGTCGAAGTAGAAAATATTGCGGTGAGGTTGTGACTAATTATAAAGACGCAAAGATTTTCGCAAAAAGAATTTTGGAGTTGAAAATATGACAAGAATAGAAAAAATAGAAAATATAATGAAAAGCAATCTTTCAGATGAAATGAAAGAAGAACTCGTGAAATTGCTTTTTGAAAAAAATGAGCAGCCCTCTTTTGTACATTATCATCCATCCTCTTATTTGAAAGAAACAAAACCTTGGTGGACTCAGATAACTTGCTAAAAAGGAATATACAAATGGAACTTAAAGAATTAAAAAAGTTTGGGTATAAAGAAAAAGTTGTATATGAAACAACTCAAGAAATTTTAACCGACGGCAGAAGAGTAACTACAGAAACCCCAATTGATTCATACTTTATGAAAATTTACAATTTTGAAAACGGTTGGATTAAATGGAAGGTTGCTGTATGCAATTCTGAAATTGAAGGGCTTTGGGATGTAAGATTGACAATTGACACTCTTGATAGTTTAGATGAAGAAGATTTTGAAAGCCCTGATAATACTGATGATTTATTGGTTTTGTTGAGTGAACATACCGAAAAATGTTGTCAAATCAAAAAGCTGTAAACTGTATAGAAATTATCCTCTGACATACTTTTCTAATCATCGTTAAGCAAAATCCTAAGTTGCTGTATTTGCAAATTGACAGTATTTTTATATTGAGTCATCTTTTGCAATTCTTGTTGAGTTATTTGAATGTCATATTTTTCAACATCTTTTATCCAAGAAAAATATGTATCAAGTTCTTTCACATTATCTTCTAACTGTTTAATAATGAAAGTCCAATCTTGGTCTTCTGGAGCAGTTTCAAGCATTTTGTCAAAAAAATTATCATACCTTTCAAGGCGTTTTTCCAATTTCGACATATCGATTTTGGCTTCATTTAACAACTTATTGATTGTTATCAATCTTGAAAAGTTTTCTTGAAGTTGATTACCCTGTAATAAAAATTTTTTTGCATCTTTTGAAATCATTATAAGTTCCTCCTAAAAAAAGAAAAAACAGTTAGAAAGACTCACTATGAAAAGTCTTTCAACAAGTGCTAGAAATCACTTGCTGTCCTGTTATTTTTAGTTAGTTACATTTCCCAGCAATAATATTTATGCCACTGGTTTAATGAAACATAAAGATTCGAACCAGTTGTACGCCAGGATCCGTCTTTGCGTTTTGTGATTTTGAAGAAAGTAAAACCGTCAGGATTCTTTGCAAGCTGAGGTTTTTCGTACTTTATGTACTTACCTGTTTTTGCATCCCACTCGTCATGAATTTTGCAGAATTCATCCTCGTGAATGACCCAATCCTGGTGACCAATTCCACCCTCTGAGTTTGGATCTACCGTTACAACGTTTGTACGAATCCACGCGGTTTTACCCGACTTTGAAATCTTTACGATTTGAGCGGGCTCTGAATCACTGTAATAATGGATTGTGCACTTGCAGCCAATAACCGGTGTTACGTTTGAACCTGCTTTTGTAAACTCTTCTACTCTCATCTTTCGTACCTACCTTATGCTTATAATATAGGATAAAAGATGTCAAAAAATCCCTCTCTTTTTTTCGAGAGGGAAAATTTTTTAATTTACTTTTTTCTTTTTAAGCGAAGAGCTTCAAGAACATATCTTTTGTTGGATTGCTGAAATCCAAAGCAGCTTTTTCAGTTGCTTTATTTTCATCAAGCTCCTTCAAGTTCTTTTCCAAATCAGCTTCTGCTTCTGCAATCAGCTTCTTTGTAACTTCCTCGCTAAAGCCTGCTTTCAAAGTATTTTCTTTGAAAACCTCAAACTTCTTTTTCAACTCTGTAGACTTTGAAGTGTCAACAGTTCCGTCTGCAGAATCCAAACGAGTAAATCCTGCTTCTTCCAAAATTGGAATCAAATCAATATAAGAATCCGCTTTGACTTTGTTTGCCTGCTGGATAATGTCGTTGTTTGTACGAGTTGAAACTCTTCCATACCCTGAATGCAACTGCATCAAATACAAACGAGAGTTGTGCAGGTATGCAACTGTCTGCTGCCCACTTCCATTGAAATCAAGCATTGCTTCGAAAACAATGTTGTTTGGATCGCACATAAAATCAAAGTCTTCTCTCCATCTTTCATAGTTTCCCTTCAGCTTTTCGGTCATTTTTTCTTTTGCAACAAACAGGCGGTATTGAGATTTCTCAGAACCGTTATACTTGTTCAGGTTTACAACTCCGTCAGGTACTCCATTTTTGAAGTAAAACAACTCCGCTGCTTCAGGATCAGCGTTTGTCATGTCACCAGAGTAAATTACATCTGAACTTCCGTATGAAGAGTTCCATCCAAATTGATAGCCTTTGTCATCCAAAACATGCAAGTCAAAATCTCTTGTACCCCATTCGTTTCTCCAGTACACTCCAATTACGTTATCAGATTTTCCAAATTCAACTGAAGTTCCCATTGGGTAATTTCCCAAGAAATTCTTTTCAGAAGTTGGACAAGCCAAATGCAATTCAGGTCTGACGTAGAAAGAAGTTGCTTTTGTCTTCAATGATTCAACCAAAGCATCTTTCAAAATGTTGTACAGGTTCATCAAGTACTCAAGGTCAATTGTTGGTACATAGCCTTCGCGCACGAACATCTTTCCGTTACGAATGACGTACATTTTGCCGTCCATATCTTTTCCAACCATTCTCTCACGAATTGACTGCATAATCTGTACTTTGCGGAAGTTGTTTAGTTCAGAAATCTTTTCTTTTGCTGACTGCAAGCGAGCTTTCTTGTCAACCCCCTCATTCAATGTCAAAACAGTTTCCCAAAAGCCTTTTTGCATTGGCTTGTGATTCTTTACAGCCAAACGACGGATTTTGTTTATGTACTTTGCATTATCCTCATATCCTTTCATTGCAAGGAACAAAGGCTTGTAACGCAAGAAAATACGAGACAAAAGTGTCAGCTGCTTTTTTGACAAAATTGCAAAATCAAAGTACTCTTTTGGTGTAAATCCATTTATACCTTTGATTGTATTGATTGAAATGCGATCTTTAATCAGCATTGCACTACCTGTATAGGTATATACAATTGCGCGAAGCAAGCCGAATTCATCATTTGGATACTTCTTTGTTTTTACCGCAATAATTGTCTGAGCTTCTTTGTTTTTGATTGAATCAATATTAATTTTCTTCAAGAAGTGATTTTCCTTCAAGAATTCAATACATACATCAATTGTATCTGAAGACATTGCAGAACCCGATTCAAACATTGCAAGAATGTCATCGCGAATCTCTTCCTCGGAAGCTGCTTTAATTACACGGAATTTTGTATAATCAACAACAGGAGGTTCTGCGTTAGGTACATACCCGTTGCCTTTTATTCCATACTCAACATCAACTGTTCCTTTTGTTGTAGCCTGTGCAATTACAGAATTCTCTGCATTTCCATAAGTTGAAGCATAATGTTTGACCTGATCAAGATACAACTCAAGTCGAGACTTTGAAACAATGTCATCCCAAGTCTTGTAAAAAGTTGAGTTTGGATTCATTCTCTGTTCACGCAGAAACTTCAAAACATCAACAGTTGCGCACTCTGGATCTACAATATAACCTGCACGAGTTGCTGCTTCTGCAATTTTTTTGTAATCAATCTCTTTTCCTGGAAGAGCCTTGTTGAACATGCGAATAAGTTTAATGTCCATCCTTTTTTCTCCTTTCGAACGGTATAATTTTTTTTAAGAACCGTCTCTGAAATAATGTTTTATAATTATAGGGATAATTCCTATTATTTTTCCTCAGAATCCTGTCTCAAGACTTTTGTGTGAATCTTAGCACCTCTCATTTCAAGTAAACTAAATTCCTTAAAACAAGCTTCATCGTTTGTGTATATTTTATGAATTCTTTTGCCTTTCTTTGAATTACCAACAGAATCAACAATATCATAAGTGAAAATTTTATTGTAATACTTTTCTTTGTTATCTACTACAACCCTTATTCCATAGAATCTATCATTTTTTCCTACATTAAATATATCTTTAATAAGATCACGAAGATTGAAATCATATGAAAAAGCTTCGGAATTAGAATTAAAAGTCACAAGATATTTTTTGGAGCCGCTTGCATTTGTGCCAAGTAAATAACTTTCTTCCATTCCAATACCTTTTTTATATGCATCTTCTTTGTTGGAAATAATTTTCAGGATTTCCCTATCTCTAGGAGATGTTCGTTCTTTCCATTTATCTACAAAAACAGGTTCTGCATTTTTCTTTGCCAACTTGATATCTTTTTCGTAAACAAAATAGAAATACTGATTTTTGTATTTTTCCGGGGTAAGAGAATCAACATAGATTTCATATGCTTCAACTTCATAGGTATCTGATTTTTGTTCCTCTGGAATTGATGCACAACCTATAAAAATACTAAAAATCAACATAATTGTAATTGCTTTAAAAATTGTCTTCATTTTGAATCCCCCTTATTTGTGAACCCTATTCAATCATTAGAAAATACCACGCAACCGTTATAAAACCTGCGATGATAATAGCTATCACTGTGTTTTTGATGTTATTCATTATAGAATTTCTCCCTGTCTCTTTTCAATCTCTTTTGCTTCTTCTGTAATTGGCTCACCTTCGTAATTGTGGTTGATTCGGTAAAAGCCAATCAAATCATCATCTTTTAAATTTTCAATCTCACAGTTGACCAAATTTTCAACAGCTCGATAAGTTTTGTCAATTTTGTAAAAATCAGTTGGGCTTCTATCAAGCATGTCTGTAATAAGCATCAGACTGTACAGCAAGTCATCTTTGAATTTTACACCTTTTTTAGTTTTGAAAATCAAATCAGAATGTACGCGAATTAAATTGCGCATTTTTTCCGCGTGTAATTTGATTACTTCTTTTTGATAAAGCAAATCTCTAGGGTTCACATCTATTCTCCCAGGTTTTCTTCAACTTCTTCAAGAATATCATACAGCATATTCTCAAGTCTATCTGTTTTTGAGTATTGTAAATTTCGTAAAATATTTACAATCTCAATTGCATTCTTTTCAATTTTACGATATTCCGGTTCTGAAACTTTATTCATTTTTCTCTGTACCTCGAAAAATAATATAGGGATTTGAATTCAAAATAATTCAGTTTCTATATTAAATTCAGATGAGGAAAACAATTTTCCACTAATTATTTTGAATAGGTTTTTTTAATCTATTCAAAAAAAAATTTTGTTAACCTCGCTCGGACGTAACGGTACCGTCTGAGGTTACGGAAGAGTGAGGTTATATTTTATGAGAATGTCTTACACAAAAATCCCATCACAATTACAAAATGCAGTCATTGGTTTTGGAGGTTCACTTCCTGGAGTTGGAAAAACCTATACAAGAAAAAACTGGGCTGAAAAATTAAGAGCGTTAAATTATCAAGTAATCGAAACAGGTTCAACAAATAAAGCATCTGATTTAAACAAAACAATCTATTCTGTAGCAGGTTGGACTGATATGGAACAAACAAGAAAACAAAAGAAGTTTGTAAGAAAAACAGCTGAGCTTAAAGTATACACTCAACGCTCAGCTTTTATTATGATTGACGAAGCTTGGATGCTTTCTCAAGAAGACATTGAAACAATCAAAAAGCAATTCCCAAAATGTTGTATTTTACTTTTCGGAGACCCAAATCAATTTCCTCCAATTGCTGATAGTTCAATGCTTGAAAAATTTGATGAAATGAAAAAAGATGTATACGATAAATACATCTATCAAATTCGCAAAGCAATTCAAAAAGGTACAAAAAGAAATACAATTTACTCTGTTGATAAAATGTACAATCTTATGGTACAGTATCGCGTAAAAACCCCGGAATTGAAAAGATTCTTGGATAATGTAAAACAGGGTTTTGCTTCTGAAATAGATGCTCTAAAATTCTTTCAAGCTCATCAATTTAAAGAAGATGAAAAATATGATTTCGCAATCTGTAGAACTTGGGAGAATGGGGTTTATTCATATGGAAATTACAGATTTGAAGAAAAAGAAAAAAAGAGAACTTTAATAAACCTTTTGAGATATGTAAAAGGCGTATATGTTGGGCAGACTTCAGGTTATATAAAAGAGGGATTTTCCAAAAACAGTATTTTCAGATTAGATGGAAAATCTTTTGAAAATGACTCGCAAATTACAGATATGTCAATTTTCAAAGATGAAAAGAAAATGCATTTGCAAGGGGCTGTTACTTGCCATTCTATACAGGGTGCAACTTTGAATGCAGGTACAAAAGTGATTATTGATGTGGATGATGCAATGAGTTTAATTGATACAAATCTGCCTGTTGAAAAAGAACTATATGAAGATTTCGCGAGATTCTTATATATTGCATGTTCAAGAGTACAATCTGAAGATGATTTAGTTTTCAAATGTTATGATGTTGAAAAACTTTGTAAAATTATGAGTCAAGGAATTGGATTGAAGAATGATTTAAAAGGAGAAGCAACAAGTAGCGAGAAGTTATGCCGTTGTAAAAACCCTATTGAATTTCTTTTGTCATCCGAAGAATTGGGGAACAGGAGTTCCCCAGTTATTAAATTACCTAAATCAGAAAAATTTGAGTTGATACAATTATTAAAAGACATCTGGAATCGGGGACCCGATTCCTTTGAAGATAAGATATATAATGAATATTATAATAGCTTATCTTGCGGGTCCCCAAAATTTTCCATTCATGATTTAATGAAAATTACAGGGAAAAGTCAGAGATATGTTATAAGACATGAGTCAGGGATTTTGGCTAAAATTGAAGAACTTTTGAAAAAATTGAAGAATGAACAACCTAAAGAACCAAGAATTGCAACAGGTAAAACAATTGGGGAATTGATGGAAGAGGAGAGAAAAGAAGAAGAAGAAAAGGAAAAGAAAAGAATTGAACTCAATCTTGAAATTGAGAGATTACTTGAAAATTGCACAGCTATTGAAAAGGAATGGTGGAATCAATCTGTAAAGAATGAAACCTGCATTGATATGTTGAGAGCTTTTAACAAAATGAGAGAGCTGGGGAATTAAGTGATTCTTTTTCAGGGTTGGCCACTAACTATATTTGAAAAAAAGGATTTAATATATGAGAGATGGAATTACATACGATGAAGTTTATGAAATAGCAGCTGAAGTCTGCGAAGAAATGTTTACTAAATTTTTACGTAATTTGGTAAAACTTGTACCTGCTGGTGAAGAAATTGTTGATGACATTCAGGAACAGCAATATGAAGAATTGAAAGCTTTGCGACAGGAAAAATTGAAGGAATCTGTAAATAAAGCATTTACAAAACCTGCTGCAAAACAAAATCCTGTAGTAAGTGGAGAAGATGACTTCGGGCTTTTAGGAGGAAATGATTTTGCAGCAATTGCACATCCTGAAAACGAAGTAAAGCCGGGAGAAGACTCAAGCTGGGCCGAAAAGAATGATATGGATTCTGCGTTAGCAAACATGGATTTACCACCAATGGGGAATATTGATGACTAAAACCGAGTTGAAAGAAATAATGTTGAAAATCCAAAATGAGTGTGCTTTAGAGGAACCCTCTAAAATTACTTATTTTTGGAATGAAAACAACAAAGTAGTTTTTAAGTTTTATTTTGATTCTTTATATTTGCCTGATGATTTAAATTTATCAGGTGAAAAGAGAAGTGAAAGAATTAAAAATTTATTTACAAATCAAAATGTATATGAATTCCAAGATGATTTCAATATTATTGAATTAAACACGGAAGAAGGCTGGATAAAAGTAATCCCGACTGATCAAAATTTCAAAGTTGTGGATTCTTATAAAGATTTGAAAAAGAAAAAAGAGGACGATGAGAAAGAAGAATCTGTTGTTTTAGCTGGAAAAAGATTGAATGAAAATGTTGCTCTTGCTGAAGGAATGATTTTAAGAGAGGGTGGTACAAATGATCAAGCGAATCAGATTCCAGTTTCAGGGGATCAAGGGTTTGAGGGTCAAGAAGATCAGAACAAAAATGCAAAGTCCCAACCCAAAGATTCAACAGAAAAGAAAACCACAGTATTGAAAGGAAAATCAATATTTATTTGTACAGTGGGAAATCCATTTGGCGAAAGCGTTAAAGTTTTAAGCGATGCATTTGAAAATAATAAAGCTCAAACCTCGTTTGATACTTTAATTGTAATACCTGCATATGGTAAAGAATTTGGAATTGCAAAAGAAGGTGATTTTGGATTTAAGGAAGCTGTAAGGCATGCTTTGAGAAAAAAGATTTTTGATCAAAACTGGGGTTTGAATATTTTCAGTCTTGAACATCAGGAATCCCGAGAAATTCTCAAGCAAAGTTCAAAAAATGACGGAGATGATGTTTCATTTTATTGTTCAAAAAGTCAAAAGCAGGAAATACAAAGTATTTTAAGTAATGATTATAAAATAAATCTTCGAAATTTTTCTGATACTGAAAAAAAACATGATGATATATCTGAAAAATTAAAGGAATTACCTGCTGTTCTTTCTGAATCTTATATAAATGATATAGACGTTACAAAAATCGTTGAAGCTTTTATGGCTGATGTAGAAAAAATCAAGAATCAAGCTGAAGAAGATTCAAAAAATCCAAAGAAAAATAATGATAAATCTCAGGAAAAAAATGATACGCAAAATGCTGAAAATAAAAATGGAGATGCGCAAAACAAAACAAATTCCACTGAAAACTCTACAGATACGGGAACGAGTACTGGAAGTGGTACAGTTACAGATGATGGAAGTGTAGGTGAACAGCTGGAGGACGAATCTATTTTTCTAAGCCCTTATAGAAAACATAGGAAATTGGTAGAAAAGAAACAAAGTGAAGCATACAAACTTGAAACAAATGCAGACTGGGATTTTTATTTTAGTAAAGAAATAGGTGAAAAATGGGCAAATGCAAAGAAGGAATATATAAAGTCTTATCAATCAATACCTCAAAATGTAGATAGTGAGGAATTCAAAACTTATTTTTATTTGGGAATGATTGCATATGCATATGCAACTTCAAATAAAGTTTTGGAATTGGATAAGCCATATATTAAAAATGAAAAAAGCATGGAACAACAACTTATAGACAATCCAAAACCAAAAAAGAATGATCCTCAAAGACCAAGAGAACCTGGTAGTGAAGATTTGAAATTAAATTTGGATATAGGAAATTTAGATACTGACGAACAAAAAAATACAAGCTCAAGTGGAGGACTTATAGTAAATAGTAATGCAAATTTGGGAGGATCAGGTCAAGTAAAGACAAAAAATATAAAAGCACCTGATTTGAGTGTAAAAGCAGGTAAAGATGATTTTACTTCAAACGAAAAAGAAGCTCCAAAATCTTTCCCGGGTGCAGCTTTGCCATATAATTTAAAAATCTGGGCTTTAGTAGATAATTCAGAAATCACGGATAGTGATTTGGAAAAATTAAAAACGCCAAAAATTGAAAAGAAACCAACAAAAAAGTAAATTAAAAAAAAATAATTGAAAACAAAAGATTCTCTATAAAAGGGGATCTTTTTTTATTTGAATTTTTCTATATTTTGAAAAAGGAGAAAAAACAAAAATGGATCATCTGCACCCAACTCCGTGGAGTAATTTATCTGAATCTGAAAAGAACAGAAATTTATCCCTTACCAGAGCAGTTTTAAATTCTGCAATGAAAAACCCAAATAAATTGATTCCTTACGAGTTTTTAAACAAAGCTGGTTTGGAACATTTGTATAGATTTTTAGTAGATTCCTGGAATGATAATCATCCAGGAAGAATTTTGATTTTGGAAAAAGGAATAAGATATGCAAAATAAAGGAGTAAAAATGAGATCTTGTGAAGAAGAGACAGAAGAGAAAAAGACTGGTTTTAATAACCCTCTTCAAATTATTGAAAGCCCAAACGGCAAAATTGTAGATTTTTATCTAATCAATAGTATTGAAGATATTGCGGATTATGTAGACTTTTTGAGAGAAGTTGGAAATACAAAATCAGAGGATACCATTAAAGTACACATCAATAATTACGGTGGCAATGTAGATGTAGCAATGAACATTTATGATGCATTGCGGCAGAGTCCTGCAGATGTAATTATAAGTGTTGAAGGTATGTGTGCAAGTGCAGCTTCAATGATTATGCTTGCAGGTACAGAGTGGTACGTATACCCGCATTCAACCGTAATGATACACGCTTGGTCAGGATTTTCATATGGCAAATGGAATGAGATACAGGCAAGTCATGATTTTGAAAAGAGAGTTTTGGAAAAGCGCTTTAGAGATTTGTACAAGAAATTCATGACGGATGAAGAAATTGAACTTTGTTTGCAGGGTAAAGATTATTACTTTGACAACGAAGAAACAATAAAGCGTTTGGAAAGTTATCAAGAAGATACATTGAAAAAGCAGCAGGCTATTCAGGAAGTAACCTCAAAGTATCAGAAGATAATCAATGATGAAATTGAGGCAATTATTAATGAACCTGTTGATTCTGAAAAACCGAAATCTATAAAGAAAGGAAAGAAATCTTCAGAAGAAGATTAAAAAAAAAATAAATTATAAAAAACTCCGGTTTACATCACCCGGAGTTTTCTTTATGGAGATTTAGTGAAAATGCTAACTTTGAAAAAAGATGAATTATTCGAAGTACTTGAGGATGGAGCATTGCAGGGTGTTTTTCCTTGGGATCATAGTTTTAATTATGATTGCAAAGTACCAAAAGATAAAATGTACAGGGTGAGAATTGATTTACCTGGAAATGATTTTGAAGGAAAAAGAAGAGGCTGTTTTTACACTGATGAAGTGAAAGAAACAAATGAAGGTTTTTATATAAATGATGAATATTTGCCGAAAAACAAAATAAGTGTGTGTAAATGTTTAGCGTGTACAGATATAAACGGCAAGCTTCTTTATGAAAACGATTTTGTAAAAACTGATGAATTGAGCTGGTGTGGCTTTGCAATGTTAGAAAAAGGACCTGATGAAATTTTTGGCATAAAAAATCCGGTTTGTGTTTTAGGTACAGGAGGTTTTTCTTATTTACCTTCTTTGCTTGAATGGATTGCAAGTCCAATTTTTGGCGAGTATAGAAAACAAAATGATAAGAGTTATTTAATGAGAGTTGAAAAAGTTTTCATGAAAGAAAATGACATAAGAATTATTTGAAAAAAATAAAAAAGCTCCCTTTTTTCGAGGGAGCATTTCTTTTTTAAATTATTCTTTTTTTAATTATCTTTGAAAGAAACGTTTTTACCTTCAAGAATATCTTTTGCAATTACAGCGTAGCGGCTCAAATAATCAGAAAGTGTCTGAATGTTGATGCCGAACTTTTTCATCTGCTTCATTACTTTGTCAGCTGCTTTTTCTTCTGAATTGCGGTTCAAACCGAGTTCTTTCTTGAAGCCTGCATTTGAAGTTGCAACACCTCCAATCAAAGCTTTTACGAAGTCTTTGTAAGAAACACTGTTCTTTACAATTGGAGCTTCCCATTCAGGACCTTTGATTGAACGCAAGAAATCTTCAACTTCAATGAAGTCATATTCATCTTCAGGTGAGCTGACTGCAGCTGCATTTCTTGACATTTCACCTGCCAAATGATTGCCTGCATCTTCGTTTTCCAGTGAAGCTTCAATTGAAATTGTAGGAGAAGCTTCATGATCTTTTGCTTCTTGATTCCACATGTATCTTGCAAGGTGTGTAAAAATCTGAGAGTTCCAAGTTGTTCTGAAAGAGTTCATTACATCGAAATAACCGACATAAACTCCTTTTTTGTTTTCTGCAGCGACCTTGTAGTAATACAAAGGATCGTGGAAGAAAGGATGCTTGCCGCTCAAAACGATATAAATCTCTGTAATGAAGCCTGCATATTTGACTGGGTCGTAGTATTCAGCTTTGCGCGGATTGTTTTTACCGACGTATACATCCCAGTACTTCTTTGTAATTGCAGATTCATTGTAAAGCATGAATCCCCAAACAAGAGCTGAACAGAAGTCATCGCTTGGTGGATGATTTGGACGAGGGAACTTATTCAAAAGTTCGATTGCCTCTTTGTCTTTTTCAATATCCTCTTCTGTGCGCAAATCTGCTGTTTTCTTGTTGCCTGTAAGCGTAATTGAATGCATGTATGCAGCCCAATCTTTTGCTGCATCTTTATCTTTTGCTGGTACCAAATCAATGATTTTTACCAAGCCCTGTGCGCCATCTGCGTAATTGTATGCTGAACTATCCATTTAATATCTCCTAACTGTGTTGTTGTAAAACTTACATATAATAATATAGTGTTTTTTCAAACAAATAGTACCCGAAATTTTGAAAAATTTTCAAAATTTTTTTTTGAATTTGCTTACAAAAAACTAAATCGGAATTATCCCTTTACATACTTATGTGTAAAGACATTCTGACCGTCACCAGTCAAATTTTCTGCTTTTAGAAAATTTGCAGACTTAACAACCTATATTATAAGTGTAGGAGAATAAAAACGATGTACAGCAATTGTTTATTCGAAGCAATAAAAGCAAAAATTAAAGACCCGAAGAATGTACAGATTATTTATCTTCCTTCAAGGTTGAATGTTTATAAAGGCTGCCATTTCATGTGGACTAATAAATCATCAGGGGAAGATGTTTTATTCGAATTTATTTACCCTGCAGATAACAAAAAACATAATAGATTTCTTTTCAAAGGTAATATTGTGAAAACTTCAAGAGAAAGATTTCAACGGGCTGTAAATGCAAAATTAAATCGTTTAGCCCGTGAAATTGAACAAAAATATGATATTACAATAAATCAGGCTGAATTTGAGCGAGACAAAATAGGTAGCATTTTTGATGAAATCAAAAATGAGACAGAATTAGAGTAGGTTTATTTTACACGATAATGCTACTTACTTTTATGAAAAAAGCCACGAATTTTATCATGCGCATCTCTCATTTTAGGTTGACAGCTTTTATCTATTCCACTTCCATCTGTTTCTTTATTGAAAGCCTCATCGGCTGTTACTTTAAATGTTGTATTTGGATAGAATTTTTTTAAGAACTTTTTTACTTTTTCTGGTTTGTCAAAATTATAAAGTTCTTCAATTTCATTTTTAGAAAACTTCGAAAAAACGTTTTTTATTTGTTCTAAATTCAAGCCGTATTTTTTCTTTAGCTCTTTTTCCTTTTCATCTTTATCTTTTCCTTCGAATTCACCCTTCTCAATTTTTTCGAATAAGGCAAGAGAAAAAGCTTTACTTAAGTACTCAAATTTCTCTGTTGCATCTTTTCCTGATTCTGTTTTTACAATCCATACTTCTCGAGTTCGATGCTCATTTAATTGATTTTCCGATAGCTGATAACAATCATCCAGTTCAAGTTCAGCTTCAACCAAATTCAAAGTCTCATCCAGCTCCTCTTCCACCAATTCCAAAGTTTCATCCAATTCCCTTTCTGCCTCAAACAATCTTCTTCTCGCAATCCTAACTTTCTTTTCTGCTTCTTCGATTACCTGAAGTTGTTTGTCATAGATATTCGTAATTTCCATAAATTTTTATCCTATATTTTCAATTAGCTAGCTAAAGTACGAGAAGGGATAATTCCGAACTAAATTAAGTATGTGAAGGGATAATTCCGTTCAGGAAACTAAAAGATAGGCTATATCTGAAAAACCCCTGCTTTTCAAACTGGCAGGGGTCTATATTTTTAAAAAAGAGGAGGCGTGAAATGTTTACAAAAGGAGAGCTTGAACTTTTACAAGATGCAATTCAAAGTTGGCTTTTGAATGATTTTTTTCCTCAAGATGTTGAATTACAAAAAGAGCTAGATGTGAAAAAAGAAAAGATGAAAAAGCTGTATGACTATATTGAAGTTTTGAAAGGAGAAACAAATTGACAAAAGAAACATTTAAAAAAAGACTTGAATTGATTAAAAACCAATTTGATTTGATGGAAAAGAATCACTCTATTTTGGTCAAGCAAAACCCTTTTGTTGAGGATGGATGGGGAGTACCTCCTGATTGGCTAATTCAACCATACCTTGATCATTTGAAGACTTTGTTTGCTGCTGTAAATGAAGGTGCTTTGAACAAAGAGTTGATTTCTGAAAATGAGGTTGGATTTGGAGTGGCTAGCGGAAATCAGGATAAATACGTACTTGCAGATTTGGCAGATTATTATGTTTGGGAAGGAAACTGGGGAGGATCAATTTCTGTAAATGAAAAAGAGTATCATTTGAAAAACCCCGATGAGCTTTACGAATATTTGAAAACACTTTAAACTTACTTCTCCTTTTACTATAATTTTAAAAAAGTGATTTCAGATAAAGATACCTTCTGGAGTCACTGCAGAGTATAAGGAGAATTTACAATGCAAAGAAACATTTCAATTACAGAGTTTATCAACTCTTTCGAAGAAGTGAAAAATTCACTCTTTCAAAACACCCTCAAATATCTGTACAATGCAGATTCACAAAACGGTTTGTACATTTTCAAAGCACAGCTAGGTTCAGGAAAATCTCTTTTAAGAAACTTACTTTTACTTTACAGAATTTCAAAACTCGCAACAATCCCCTCTTCAGAATATTATGCAATTGATTTTTTTGATGAAAATATTAGCTTGGCTCAAAATGGAATTTTGGAGTTTTTAGAGTATTCAAACCTGTTCATAAAATGCGATAATGAAACCTCTGTTTTGGAAAATTCAGAAATGGATAAAATGCATATTTATTACTCTTTCAGAAATCGAAATATAATTCAGTTTGGAAAAAACGTCTTTTTGAGGTTTAGAAAAATTAAGGATATTTTTCAAATAGAAGAAGCTGACATTGGGGATTCTCATTACGGGTTAGATGGAGATAGCCGACTTTTTTGTACAGACTTACTTTTTGATAGAGTTTCAATTAAACTTAAAGGAATTGTAATTAATGTAAACTCTCCTGAATTCTTGCCAAATGTAGATTTTATTTTCAAAAAAATTATAAAAGAAAAGAAATACAAACATGAAATGAGCATTGACCCAATTCAAATATCTCTAAACCCTTTTGCAATGCTTGATGTGGGTCCTGAAATTCTAAAAGAGTTGAATTCTAATTTGATTGAGTTTAATGAATATGATACAATTCTTGTTGAAAGTCCCCAAAAAGATTTTAATGAAAAGAAAGTCATAAACATTGAAACTGTAAATGTGAAAGATATTTTATCTCATTTTGGGTACACTTTGAAAAAAGAAGTTTCCCCAATTACAGCAAATTTTTCTGATAAAATAAAAGCTTTTTCAAAAGCTCTTGTAACTGAAAAGAATGAAAAAGCTCTCAAAGAAAATTTGGCAGATATTTTTGGTTTGGTTGAAAACTGGGATTATGTGAAAGCGAATTCAGATAAAAAGAATGAATATGGTTCAGATCAAATTGAACAAATTATTGAAATGCGAAAACAAAAGGATTATTGTATTTTTGATAATTGGGATAAAAAACCTGAACAGTTGAGAATCCTTTTGGCAAATCAATCCAAATATTTGAAACAATTTAATTGGGAAAGCCCTGAAATGATTACACTTGGCAAGTTAGTTGCTTTGAATTATGGCAGAGAAACAGACTGTTGTAAGCCTCCAGAGATTTTGGATATTATTGAAGAAAGATTTTGCAAATATGCAAAACACCTTAAAGAGTATGAAAATTCTTGGTTTGATGAAAAAACAGGCTTGAGAATAAAAGTTGCAAAAACTTCAAATAGTTTTGGAAAGCTAAAACCCGGTTTTCAGGATATTCAATTTTTGAGTGATCAAAACCCAGATTGTATTATAGGCTTTGATACTATCGGGGTTTTGCTTCCAATTTATTTGAAGGCTGGTGAAGAAAAAATAGGTATTTTTGGTACAATTTTTAACGGAGACGATCTAATTTAAAAAAAGGAGTAAAGATAAAATGCAGAAAATTTTTCAGTTCAAAAGCTCTGATTTTGAATCATTAAAAAAGTTGAACGAATTGCTTGAAACTCAGCAGAGCTGGCATATTGTGAATTTTTCAACTGTTGCAATCGGAAATTGTGAAACAATGAATACTTTTGTTTTGCAGAAAAGTGAAAAATGTGAATACAAGAGTCGTTTGAATGAGAGTAAAACAAATAATAAATCTGAAGAAGATTTGACAAAAAACTTGAATCAGGTTTCAGATGTATTTGCAGCATTGTTGAAGTCTCTTGCGGACGATAAAAATTAAAAAAAAAACAACCCCTGTTTTTGACAGGGGTTTTTTAATTCATTTGAGAATATTTTTAACAGATCTAAACAACTGACCTTTATCAGTTAATTTTCCGTTAATTTGAGCTTTAAAAGCTGCATCCAAAGCCTTCTTAAATGAAGGCGAAGGTTTTTTACCGAATTTAATCAAGTCATTTCCGGTTAAAATAGGTTTCGGTAAAGGACCTCTAGATATAAAATCTTTGACTCTTTTATCATTCATTATATCTGAAACAGAACCCCTTTCATCAAAGCCTTCGAGTTTTACTCCTCCTCTTTCATCCGCTAAAGCAACCAACATTATCTCTTTGAACAAAGGATGCGCTGTGCATCTCCACAAGTGTTCATCTGACAATTTCTGCAGTTCATGAAACTCCATATGATGTGCAATTATGCTGCAAATAAAATGGATTTCTTCATTGCTCATTCTCAAAGCTTTACAAAACTCGATTGCAGGTTCAATTCCTGTCTGGGAATGTTCTGAAACTTTTTGAATTGTTTCTTCAATCTCCTTTCCATCAAAAATGAATTTGTTTGTTTTCATTCCTTGATGCTGACAATGAATCTTGCCTATATCATGCAAGAGTGCTGCAATTTTTAAAAGAAAAATTTTTTCTTCATCCAAATCAATTTTCAATTCAGCAATGTTTGTACCTTCAAAAATAATCTTATGCATTTCTGCAAAAGTCAAAAAGGTATGTGCCAAAACTGAACCGTGCTCAACTGGAGTACAACCTGTAAAGTCTCTCTGTTCCATTACAAAGAATTCTTTTCCTTCAGGATCCTTAAAAACAGATCCTTCTGCGTGCCATCTCCAAGCCTGCTCTACTTCATCCATTTTTTCAAAGATGTCAAGTAAACCAACAACTTCGAAAATTCGAGCTGCGTATGCAAAATGAAACGCTTCTGATTTGTATGTAAAGAATTTGCCCGCAATAATTTGCTTAAACTCTTTGAGCATTCTTTCTTTTGATACTTCAGAAAAGTCTAAGTCTTCGCAAGCTCTTTTGATTTCTTCTGTATCGTAAGCTGCTGTAAAACCAGTCTTTGCCAAAAAGCGAACAAACCTAAATGCGCGTAAAGGGTCTTCTTCCAAACGTTCTTTTGGATTGCCTACAAAACGCAGTGCTTTCTGCTCAATGTCTTTTTGACCTCCAAAAGGGTCAATGATGTTTCCATCTTTATCTTCGTACATTGCATTGATTGTAAAATCGCGTCTTGAAGCATCTTCAACGAGATCTGTAGTAAACCCAATTACAGGGTGTCGACCTTTTGTTTCGTCTTTTCTAAAAGTTGCAATTTCAATTTCTTCTAATTTACCGTTGATCTCAATTAAAGGTATTGTAACCCCAAATTGTTCAGCGTTTTTAGAAACGTTTGAGAATTTTGTAAAAATAGAATGAAGATCTTTAGGGGTGAGGGAACCTGCTAAATCCAAATCATGAGGTTCCTTGCCTAAGAGTTCATCTCTAACACAACCGCCAACGAAAAATATCTTGAAACCCTTTTCTTCAATCGGTTTCATCACTTTCTCTATAATTTGTTTTTTCAATTCACTCCTCCTCACTGCAAGCCGAATCATAACCCTCTTCATAACCGCACTGACTGATTTCATCAAAAAGCTGCGTAGCTATTTGTTTCAAATCAACATCTGAAGTGTTCAGGTTTATTACGGTTAAATTTTCAACCACCCAATTTATCCACTCTTTTCGATTTTCTTGGGTTTGCATTCCGTATCTAATGTCAATTTTTGGCGACTTTGTCAACTTCATTTTTTCAAACTCCTTTGCTAAAAACATAACTGCCACTAGCCTTAACAATCAAGCCTTTTTCAATTGACTGCTTTACAAGCTGTCTTGCGTAAACTGGCATTTTCTTTTTTGCGATTGCCATCTGTTTTTCTGAAAGATGAAAACCCTTCAAAAGATACTGTGCAAAGCTTGAAAGAATACGCGCATCGCAAGCACGAAAACCAACCAAGTTGTAGTAACGAGTATCTTTTGAAGACTGCTCATCTTTCGTCTGATATTCATAAATACGAAGTATCCCTTTTTCAATCTGAGCTTGATTTGTTGCAAGCTGCGTTTTAAGCAACTCAATGATTTGATTTCTGCTTGTGAATTTCATATATTTGTACCTCTCGCTTATAATATAGGGACTATTGATAAAAAATTCAACTTATTTTTTATGAAAATTCAATTCAATTTGCTGCGCGAATTTTTATTCAATTTTTTCAATTCAATAAAAATTTGATTTGCTGCAATTCAATTCAAAAACTTTTTTGTTTCATTTATATACAAAAAATTTTTGATTTTTTGAAAAATTTTTTGTTGCATTTACAAAATAACACCCTATATTATAAAGCAGAGGTACACGTAGATGAAACTTGAGAAACTTAAATCAGTCGAAATAAACGCGATTGAAAAGCCGGCACAAATTGCAGTGCCGCCTTTCGCAGATCAGTCAAAGCTTCGCGACCGTATTTTCGGAGCTCTTTGCAGAATCAACCCAGAGCTCCCTTGTATGGAGGATGAAACATTTTTGAAGCGCGTTTTTGTTTGCATTAAAGCTGCAAATAATGACAAAGATGAAATGATGTATCAGCCTCAACAGGGTGTTTCATATGTTAAATATATGAAAGAAAATTCAGTCGTTCAAAAGTGGCGCAAATGGTACTCTGACGAAAAAGAGCGCAAAGCTGAATATCGTAAAGCTCACAAAGATGAACTCAAAAAAGAGAGTGATGAGCGCAAAGCAAAGTACGGTGTTTGTAAAGTTAACGGCGAAGAAGATACACTTGCAACTGGGTGGGCTTTGGAGTCAGAAGGCATTTTCTTTGGCAGAGGCGACTCCCCTGCAAATGGTTATTGGAAAGTTGCAACTCAACCTGAAGATGTTACTGTAAACACAAACGGTAAAAAGCCAATTCTCATTGAAAATCAGCTTGACGGCTCACATATTGAAAAAAGCTTCAACTGGAATGTACAGTGGGATCCTGATTTTCACGGAGCTGCAAAATACAAAATCAACATTGGCGTACCTAACGCAAACGGTAAACTCACAAAAGTGAAAAAATCGTCAATGAAAATCTTGATGTTCTCTTCAGTAAAGAAAGAGGGTCAAGAGAAAAAGTACAATGCAGGTGCAACTCTCGGTGTTGCTTATGAAAAAATCATTACAAAAGTGACAAAAGATTTGTCAACACTCAACATTGACAAAGCTGGCACTGCAATCGCTGTTTTCTTTCTTTTCGAAAAAGGCATTCGTATAGGTAACAAAGAAGCTACTGAAAACGGTACAAAAGGCTTGCTCTCACTCGTTTGGGGTAAAGATGTAAAGCGCAAAAACAACAAAATCAAATTCGATTTTTACGGTAAAGATTCAGTTCGTGATACTTCAGAAATTGAAACTGAATTTGCTGAAAAAATCGAAAAACATTGGCTCAAATTCAATCAGTTGAATACTTCAAAAAACGCAATCAAAGAGTACATTGCACAGATTGTACCTGAGCTTGACGGAGTTTTTACACCGAAACTTGCGCGTACAGCTGTTGCAGCTTATACAGCTCAAAAAGCGCTTGATGAAGTTACAGCTGAATTGAAAGTAACAAAAGATTCGCCGCTCGCTTTGAAAAAGCTCGCAATCGATGAAGCTACAATGCGTGTTGCAAAACGTTTGAATCATCAGCGCGGTGTAAATAAAGCTGCTGAAGAAAAACGCAAAGCAAAGTTCGCTGAATCTGAAGTAAAGCTTGATGAGCGCAAAGCAAAAGTTAGAGAGCAAATTGCAAAGAAAACTGCGAAAATTGAAGAGCTCAAGAAAAAGGGCGATAAAGAAAAAATCAAAACTTTGAAAGAGCAAATCAAAACTGCAAAAGCAAAACTCGAAACAGCTGAAATGAGTCTTGAAGCAAAATCACGCAATGCAAACTTCGTTTCAACTACTGCAAAAAATAGTTATATTGATCCTGAAATTATTATTCGATTTTGTGAAAAAATCAAGCTCCCTATCGAAAAAGTTTACAGCAAAGCTCAGCTGAAAAACTTCGATTTCGCGCTTTAATCAAAATAATGTACGTACAGCGAACATGTGCGTACATTTTTTATTTTTTGAACACTTAATTAAAAATCAATCGCAATATTTATGCATTGTATACATACATGTTTATTGAAAATCACATAATATGTGCATATCAATGAATCAATCAAAATATTGCGCGTGTAATTTGAATATCATGCGTTAAATCATCATATATTGCGTTATATGTGCGTATATCAATTAAATAATGTGTTAATTCAAATAATCGATTAAATATCACAACAAATCATTAAATATTGCAATCAATCATCATATATTTCACGTTTAATCGCAATTTAATGTTCATAATATATCAATCACAAAATATAATGCATTTTACGCGCATATGCGTTAATTTAATATGAGCTTACATCTCATATCAATGAATACGCGCGTTTAATCAAAGCTTGTGTCAATTGAAACATTTTTGAGCGCAATACCTGTATTTTCTGCAATGCCTACTCTTACATAAATATCTTTTACAGCTGTTGGTTTTCTACCAAATGAAACGCGCCATCTGTTTACTGTACTTTTACCAGGGTAACCTACAGCTGAGCCTTTACTAAAATCAGATATAAAAAACGCTGAAGTAATAGGCTGATTTGCATCTAATAAAACTGTATGAGGTTCTTCATCTGAAGTTGTACAAACTTGTAAAATAATATCTTTTAATGTACCGTCATTTTCATTTCGTTCAGGCGCTGAAGCCCAATCAAAATCAATAAAGAAACCGCAGAGATCATATATTTTTTCAAAACTTCGTTTGAATGTAACAAAACGATATTCTTTATTTTCTTTTGTAATTTGACCTTTATCTATGAATGACTCTGAATATTTATATTCTTCAAGCCCTGGCTGCATTAAAACAATTTTGCTTACATATTTTTCTTTTTCAGGCCATCTAAATGCGGGTACTCTTTCATTCTCCCACATCAGCTCTTTATAATAATCTGTTGATTTATTGTTTACGTAATTTCCTCCAAAACCCCTTGCATCATCTTTATTAAAATCAGGGTAAAGACCGTAACCGCTTTCTACAATTTCAGGAGGCAATTCATTGTAAATGCGTATATTGCGTAAAAACAAAACAGTTGACCAAGGCGATGTAACCCCAAAATTTGTTACACGAGCTTCAACTTTTATATTTGCATCTTTTAGAGGTTGACTTGTCAAAACTTTCATATTGAATTTTACTTTCAAATCATAAACTCCAAGTTCTGCATCTGTACATGTTAAGATTTTACTATACATTTCAGGCTCTAAAGGCTCATCCCCATAAAACCCTCTTAATTCAACTTTTGCATCTAAATCAATCGCATTATATTTTGTAAAATTTTCAACGTTAAACGCAGAAACTATATTTACGCCTTTTGGTATAAAAGAATGACCAGCTGTTTTATTGTCACTCATCAATCCATTGATTGTGCTCAAGTTTGTATCTTTTTCTTCAGCAAAATCAATTTTATATTCATTCATTTTATAGAAAACTTTTTCGCTGAATTCAAATGAGTCTGTATCCCCTTCAAAAATCTCAGCTGGCTCTGTTACTTGAGGTGTTTTCTTTAAATTATATTGGCTGAATTTTATTGTATGTGTTGTTTCTAAACCGCTTTTACCTAAAGGTATTTGACCGGTAATTTCTGCACCATCCATTACAGTTGGAGCTCTAAAACCCATTCTGTATTTTTCATAAGGGTCAAAACGCTCAATATTGCATTTTTCTGTAATATTTTTATTGCCGTCAAAAACATCAATGTCACTCTTTGTACCACAATAAAAACAATGTTCCAAAGGTAATTGATCATGAATGCCCTCTTGCTTGAAAGATACAAAACCTTTATCAGAATCCCACACTACTTTTGGTTTGTTTTTAAGAAAATCATCTAACTCACCCTCATCAATCTCTATATACTCTTTTTGTTTTGCGGTTGTTTTTTCTTCATCAAGTACAACTTTTATAGTGCGTATTGAATTTGGATGATCAGGTGAAAGCTTTAATAAAGATTCATTTATTAAACGTATTGCTTCTGCAAGTGAGAGATAAGAAAGTTTTAATAAACCTGTACCTCCATCATCAATTGACCACTCAGGGTTTTCTCCTCCTGAAACAACAGCTAATTGAGGTAATCTGCTATATACAGGATCTAAATATGCACGGTCAAGTTTTTGCCAAGGGTTTTCAATTCCGTTTATTTGTATATATGATGCAGACTTTACTTTTAATTTTCTGTTATCTGTTAATCTTTGTCCAACTTCAATTCCTAAAATACTTGTTAAGATGTCATTATCTATATCTATGACAACTCCCTCTTTATTAATTGTAAAGCCACCTAAAAATCCGTGAGGTAAATCTATTATTTCATCTGAATCTTCGTCTGAATCATCATCTGAATCATCTGTTGTATATATTTTCTTTGCAGGCTTATTATTTGTTACTGTAAAATCAAAATCCCCATTTGACTCAATTTCTAAATCATTTGAAAGGAATTTTACCGGCTTTGTAAAATCAATTCTTCTTGTATGCCCTCCCGAGAAAATTATCCAGTCGCCCGCAGTCCATTCAACTTCATCTTTTGAGTATTGAGGTTTTACAGGATCATCTTCTGCATGAGATGAACTTACAATAAAAAACCATCCATTTTGTAAATCTGTATATTCATCATCTGAACCAAATTGAGTATTTACATCTGCAAAAGTTGGATATTCTCCTTCACTATCCTCAAAAGACCACATTCCAACAAATTCCAAACCTCCGTGAGCAACAGAGTCCGGTAATTGATCAATCGGCACTTTACCGTTTTTTAAATCAGCTTTTGCCCAATATAAATCAATTACAGCTTCTTCAACGTTTTTCGGTTTTTCAGTTCCTAAAACTGTATCCCCGTGCTCTCCATATACTTTTTCAATTTGCGTTTTTATTGCATCAGGGTCTTTTAATTTAATCTCATCACTTGTAAAAAACCTGCATTGCAATTCGCCGTTTTTATTTATGAAAATTGTATACTCTAAAGTATCAAGTAATAAATTGATTTCATTCTTTTCTTTATCATACCAAAACGGTTTTGGGGTTTTCGCATATACTCTTTGTTTGAATGAAGTATAAAATGGAATTGTAACTTCATCAGGGTAAACAGGCCGCCTAATTGCATCTGAGAATTTTGTTACATAAGAACTATCAATTTTTATATATTCCGGCAAGTTCTTTACATAATTTATTGCTGTTGTATTTATAATTGAATCTTCATCAGAATTCGTTGCGTTTAATGTTCTTATTGTACAACTACTTAAATTGAATTTTCCTCCATCTGTATTAAATTCATTTATAAAAGAACTATATGCATCTGTTTTACCTTCAGAACTTAATTCCCCTGAAATTGAAGAATTCATTACAGCAACAGACCCTTTATTTGTTACTTTCAAATTTATAATGTTACAGCCTTCAATTATCTCATTGCCGTCTACTTCCAAATCTTCAAATTTACTTGAAAGAATCGTTGCCGAAATTTCCCCATTTTTTACAACAACTTTTGTATTTATAAAGTCGCACATTTTTAATGCAACAAAATCTTCAATTAAAATATCACTGTCGACAAAAGTTAATTTTTCCAAACAAGAGTCTTTTGTCAAAATCAATTTTGCATTTTTAATTATTGTCTTTTTGCGACTTTCTCCTTCAAGTAAAATATTTTCAGGAATTCTATATTCAGTATTTGTATCTAAATATTCCCCTGAACGTAAATATAGATGATCACCAGTCTTTGCATTCAAAGCATCTCTAAAAAAGCTTTTTTCTTTATTATAAACTACATAATCAGAACTGCGAATATTTACAGATGTATCATTTGCAGCAATTACAAAATCAACTGTTCTTGGCCCGTAATATTGAGGTGTAATATGATCTGAATATGAATTAAAAGATTCCAATTTTAAGTGAGGAGGAAGTTTAATCATATCAACAAAAACAGGTACCTTCAAATCAATATGTTTTTCTTCTCTTGGGTAATATAATTCAAAATCTAAAGTTTTGTTGTCTTTGACTAAAAGTGCGGCTGAAATATCATTGGATTCTCTTATCTTTACTTCATAATCACCTGGCAATCCCTGTACAATTAAAAAACCCTCTTCAGTATCTACTTTTGAAATGTTTGTTTTTGGCAAGCCTGTTTCATCACTAAAATCATTTACAACTTGAATTTTAACCGAAGTACTTTTTACTGTTTCACTTACAAATAAAACTTTCAACCCGTTTTCAGCATCACCTGTTTTATGAGAAAGCAAATATGCAACTTGATTATTGCTGTTATCATCAAAACCTTTTAATGGGTCTAAAGTGTTGCTATCTATTGCATTTGAAAGAATATTATATTGAAGTGCAATACCCTGGGAATTATCATTACCTCCAAATCTATAATTCTTAAAGAAACCCTTTTCGATAGAATCTAATCTTGAATCTACTTTTTCAGTAAAAGTTGTAACGGGGTTTCCTTTATTAAAAATAACATCTTTTACATCTAAAGAAACAACTTCAATATAGTGTCTTTCGCCTACAGGTCCAATATATTGATAAAAAGAAAGAGTTGGAGGATTTTCCGCGTTTATACCTTCAGGTACTCCATTATTAAAAGTCAACAAACTTGAATTTGTATCTACAATCCAATCATTCATTCCAAAAGGAATTACATTTCCGTTAGAGTCTTTTAATTCATAATTGTATAAACCCGTATCACTATAATCAAAAGGAATAATATTTTTTATTTGATTCCCTTCTTCATCCAAAATAACAAAAGCATGATTGCAGTTCGGCGAAATTGCTGAAAGTTTTAAATCTGTTATTTTTCTTAAAATTGGCAGACTTTTGAAAGAGCTTTCTTCATAAAAAAGAGTATCATTTGTTGTATCTAATGAGCTAACTTCTTCATAAAATTTATCACCCTTTTTTATCGGGAGTAAATCTCCATAGGTTAAAACAGAATTCGTTGAAATATTATTAAACGCATGATATAATTCTTCAAAAGTTTCCCTTTTTGAATGTGTCGATCCAAATCCTTTATAATTTTTCCAAAGTGTACTTGTTTTATCAATATCTGTAAGCATGTAAAAATTAGTTTCGTTTTTTTGAATGTATCACGAGTTAGAAAAACATGTTATACATTAAAACAGCGCTAAGGCTTTATAAAATAAAGAAATGGAAATGAATGTACAACGAGTTAGGATTATTAAACTCTTTTAAAAACCTTTTCAAAATTTTAAAATATAATATAAAAACCAGTAACTCGTGATACATTTAATTCTTTTAACCTTCTATATTATACGTAAGGCAGAGGAGAAATTACTCTGCTTTTTTATTGCTCAATTAAATGTACGACGAGTTTCAATAACATATGATACATTAAAAGCCGGCTAAAGCCTTATAAAATAAAGAAAAGAGAGATAAATGTATCACGAGTTATCTTTTTTAAAATCTTTTAAAAAGTTTTTTGATTTTTTAAATATATAATTGAAAAACTCTAACATGTGATACATTTATTTTCTCTAATGTATGACGAGTTGATAAAAATATGATACATTAAAAAGGTGTTAAGGTGTTATAGAATAAAGAAATAGAATTAAATGTACAACGAGATAGGTTTTTAAAACTTTTTAAAAAAGTTTTCTAAAATTTTAAAATATAATATAAAACCTCTTATCTCGTTGTACATTCACTTTTTTATTTCTTTTGAGAAGCTATAAAAATTAAATGTATAACAGGTTATGATAACTCGTTATACATTAAAATTGAGGTAAAGTCTTACAAAATAAGGAAATGCGAATAAATGTATCACGAGTTAACTTTTATAAACTTTTTTAAAAACTTTTTCTAAATTTTAAAATATAAATAGAAACCCTCTAACTCGTTATACATTCAATTCTTTTATTCTTTTTGAGGGTAAATGTATATATATATTATATATAATAACCCCCTCTTTTTTTTATCTTTTATATAATACAAATCCTAACCTAAAAATTGATAAATTAAAAAGCTGAATGTATGACGAGATAGGATTTTTAATCTTTTTTAAAAAGGTTTTTGAAATTTTAAAATATAAATAAAAACCCCTAACATGTTATACATTCATTTCTTTTGATTTCAATGTATAACAAGTTATAGTAACATATGATACAATAAAAGAGAGATAACCCTTTATAAAATAAGGGAATAAAGTTAAATGTACAACGAGTTATGTTTTATAAACATTTTTAAAAAGTTTTTTAATTTTTTAAAATATAATATAAACCCGACTAACTCGTTATACATTCATTTCTTTTTGATTCTTTAGGGCTTCAATCTCTTCAATCCTCTATATTTTTTCTATATGGATTTTAGGCAAGATCAAATTCTTTTAGAAAAGAGTCCAAGTTTGATTCAATATTTTGAAAATCAAATCAATCTCATTAAAAGCGAAGAAATTAAACAACTTTTGATTTCTTTTTTGGGGAATATTCCAAAATATAAAATGGAAAAACCAACTTCAGGCTCCGGAAAATATCATCCGTTTTGGCAAAATGATTATGCAGGAAATGGAATACATACAAAAAATGTGATAAAAATACTTCAAGTTTTTGAAAGAGCTTTTCCTAATCTAAGATGGGATGAAATATATTGCGCGGCGATTCTACATGATATTGAAAAATGGGAAAATTCAGAAATTGATCATACAACAAATAAACACCCGAAATTAGCTGCAGAAAAATTCAAAACTTTTTGCAAAGAGAAAAAAATTCCAAAAAAGTTTTATAAATTCGTTTGTCATTTAATTATGTGGCATGATGGGCGTTTTAATTTCACTTATGCAGACAAAGAAAAAATCAAGGCAAATTATACAAAAGGACTCAAAAAGAAAATGAAATATACAGAGGCTTTTATACTTCATTCGGCTGATATGATTTCGAGTTCTAGAGATTTATGGGAGTCCTATATTTAAGAGAAAAAGGAGACTGTATGAAATTTGAAATAGAAAATAAATCCTTGAGAGATTCAAATATTTCTTTCAAAATCGAATTTGAAGTAGATGATACAATGTACAACCAGGCAGTAAATGCAACTTCAAAAATCGCAGACAAAACAATTACAACAAATGATGTAAAAGATTGGATAAATCAAGCGTTAAGGGGAAATATTCAGATTCAGGTTTTCGAAAAAGAAAATGAAGATCCCGTTGGACTGTTTATAATTTCTCCGAAGTTTTTCAGAGAGGAAATAAAAGCGAGAATTCTCTTTACAAAAGGAGAACTTGCAAGAACAATTATTTCTGAAATTGAAATTGCGGTTGCAAAAAGAATTTCAGCAGACGCAAAAAAGATCAATCCTGAAGTTAAAAAAGAATCTCCAAAAGAGGAAAACCCAATTCCAGATAAATTCTCAAGAGAAATTGAGCTTGAAGGTGGAACATTTTCTTTGAAAATCCACTGCCTTTTGGAAATTGATAAAAACAAATGGGCAAATCATTATAATGAATCAAGAGCTTTGTTTGAGGAAAATCCTTTAAATCTTTTGGCAGCAATTATTCATAATTCCACTTATAATTTCCATTATAAAGGAATTGGAACTGAAATCAATTTGAAGAGAGTTTTTAATAACGTTTTTGTGAATCAGATTTGTTCTTCAGTAGATGTTTTGCCAGTATCTTCAGAAGCAATTAAAGATGCTTTGAATGATATGCAAGAAAGCATTCTTGATGAAATTGAGGGATTTTTGCCTGAGAAAGAAGAAGTTATAAAATTCAAACCTTTTGAAATGGAACAAGGTGCTCTTCGTTTTACTTTTTACAATATAAATTTGAATGCAAAAGTTTTGAAAAACAAAGAAAACAAGACAATACTTCAACTTTTGGATGAAGGCCTTTTAAAGTATGCAGAAGTAAACATGCAGGATTTTTGGAGTGGTAAATATTCAAAACAGTTGGTTTTGAAAAACATTGACGGTCCAACTTTTGCAAAAACTTTTAGAAACATTTTGAGTTATTATGAATTGGATACTCAGGAATTTATAAACAAATTCGGAGAGGTATTTGGAGTAAAAGCAGAAAAACCTCAAAATAAAGTAAAATTCCTTTTGGAAAAGATGGCAGAAAATAGGCATAAACCTTTGTTTTTTCAGTTTTACAATGAACTTAAAAAAGAACTTAATTTGAACGAGGATTAAAATTATATGATGATTGTTTATGAATGCCCAAAATGCAAAAGCAAAAGGGTACTCTCAAGTATACAAGAAAAGGTTTTATGTAAAAAATGCGAATCTGAAATGTCTTTGAAAAAAGACAATATACATTCAGATTCCTTAACTACAGAAGAATCCCGCTTTATAGCAGATGAAGCAATGTATAATACTTTGGGAGATAGAACAACAGGTTTGTTTAGAAGTCATTAGAAAAAACACAAGCCCTGAACTAAATTAAGATATGTACAGAATAGAAGATATTTTGGAAGTATCGAAAATACAAAGACAGGGCTTTGATAATTTTACAAAAGTACACACAGATACAAAGGGAAACGCAACTGTAACCGAGTATGAAATTTTAACAGAAAAGAATATTCCAACTTCTTTTAAAACTGCGTCTCAACTCGGATATATTGCAAGAAACGAAGTAAAGAACGAAGATATACCGGAACAATCAGCGAGTACATTAGGTACAATGATGTCTCCTCCAAGCGATAGGTATACTACAATAATAACTGAAGAAGGTCAGGATGTTGCTGACCAAATAAGTAATCTCGCGACAAAACAATTCATTCAACAATTTTATGAAACATATATGGTACCTGTTGGACAAATGGATGTTTACAATCGTCTTGGAACAATTTCAGGAGTAATTGAAGATATTCACATGCTTTATCCAAAAGGCCTTCCTGGATTGATTGGGTCTGATTTAAGAGGATCCTGGCGTACAAATTTAAATTACGAATTCAAAGTAAACGAAGGCGTAAAAAATTCAAAAGGAAACGATATTCAATATAAATACAGTTCTCTTTCCTTTCCTCCTTTTATTTCCCATGAAGTTGCGGATGCAGCTGATTTTGGATTAGATGATGCAGAAGGAAATCAAGCACATGGTGAATTTGATATGGAAAATATTCTGTACAAAAGAAATGTTGGTACATATAGATTCCCTGCATTCAAACAAGTAAATGATAATATAAGAATTTTACAATATTTTTTAAATAGATGTTTTGGGATTGAATCAACATATTTAAGTGAATGGGATTTGTCAATGTATATGCAGGAAGGACTTTGTTCTTTTACTGAATATAAAAGCGATGATGGAAAAGAAACTTTGAGAGTTCCAGAATATGTAACAACCTTAACATATGGATTGTTAGAAGATGCACCGATTGAAGAATTAAAAAAACAAGCTGAAAATAGCGCAAGTTCAGTTTCTTTTGATATAAGCAAAATTACACCTTTTGCTTCAATAAACATGGCAGTTTCTTCTCGTTATGGAATTGATAATGAACCTCAAGGATCTCAATGCAATGAGCAGATGTATAATATAAATCAATTCCCTCTTTCAACATATTGGTACCCTTTTGATGACGGTACAAATGATGATGAAATGAATCTTCCAAGGTATATAAAGAGAATGCTTGGGTTTGAGGATAACGGATTAGCTTATGCAAATAGTATACCTGATGGAGTTGATGGTCCAAAACCGATGTCAGAGGGGTTAAATCCTTCGAATAGAAATTACACTGGAAAATTATTTTACGGAGGGGATTTAGCAAATTCGACAAAAAGCTTTTTATATATTTTAAATTATTTTGATTGCCGCAAAGCTTTAATGAGTGGATGGCTTGGAGTTGATGAAACCGGAAAGCAACTTTTAAGAGATTCAGATACAACAAATCATAATTATAAATCAAACGCATTCTCTTATTTGCCTTATTGGAGACTTTTTTATTCTTCAGAAGGGGATGGAATGGATGACTTAGATTTGTATCATCAAGAAATAATTGCATCCGGTCAAGAAACAAGTATAATAAATGCTGCACAAAAGATTTTGGATATAAAAGCTGGAGATAATGAACAGTTTCAAGAATATTGCGAAAGCAAAAGAAAAGAGAATTTAGAGAAAAAATACCCGGGTACAAGATTTGACGATGATATTCCTTTCAACATGACTTTACCTAATAACCCAGGTGAAGATAATTACAGTGATATGTCTTTCAAAATCGCGGGTTGTAAACTTAAAATTCCTGGCTCAAAGCTTTTGAATATGTTTTTGAATAAAAACAAGTCTGCGAAAAAAGCCCAAGGAATGGCAGGTTCAATTTCTATAGATGGAACTTCAAATGGGAATAGCAAATCTCCAACTGGTATTTTGGCAAATGCAAAACCAACAGTAAAAGGTGAAAAGAAAACAATTTATGTAAACGGAGTTCCTCAAGATGTTGAAGAATATTACCCTGATAATGATGATGATTTTTCAGACAAAAAAACTGTTGGAGATGGTTTAATTGAATCAAGCCCATTTCTTTTTGGAGGGCCTCACGGAAAATATTTTTCTCCTTTAACAGTTGAAGGATATACTCAAGCATTAAATGAAAACTTGACGACAATCCCAACTATGGATGTTTGGTCAATGTTTTACGGTGGAATTTATAATAATTTAAGAGGATTTGAATTTACAAAGAACTTCAAAAACAGTGGTTCTTATATAGATTTGGTAACAGCTGTAACTCCAAATGAAAGAGAAGCTGTATGCAATGCATCTCAACAATTTGGAGTAAAATTCAAATCAAATACAGAAGTAAAAGTTGTTTATAAATCAAATTATTTTTACCCAAAATATATTGCCTCAAGTAATGAGTATATAAGTAATTGGGGAATTTTTAAAATCCCTGATTTTAGATATTACAAAACATTCAAAAGAAGAGTTTCCAGTGGTTGGAGAAATAGGTTTAGTTTTTGGGACTGGGATTGGGTTTTCTGGGCAAGGAGATATTGGCAAGCGAATTACTCATCAACAAGGATGGAAACACGCATGGAAGATGATGTTCCATTCCAAAAGGATGACGATCATACAGATTTTAAATTGATTCCTGTAATAGATAAATTTGCTCAAGGGCATGCATCTTCAGATTCAGAAATAAGAACACATATAAAACATGATGATAAAAAGTATAAAGATCCTGAGTATTACAAAGAGAAGGGAGAAGTTTCTGCATATGTAAAATATTTGGTAACTCCTCACGATTCAAATACAATGTGTGGACAAGCAACATTGAATTATGGTTTAAAATTACCGTATAGGCATTATTCTTCTTATTTTGTAAAAGGGAGTGAATGGAATACAAAACTTGAAAAACTTTATCAAAGCGGTTATAGAAATATTTGGTGTACTTTGCCAATTACAGGAAAGTCTGATCAAAACGAAATACTTTCTTTAGTTTGTGGAATTGCGACAATTGAATCTCATTATACTTTAGGTGAGGGATTGATTTTAACTCCAAAGTATGAATGGCATCATAGAAGGAGAAGGCACTGGTGTCATCATCACTGTAGCAGATGGAGAGAAACATATTATGTTTGGGAAAAGGGGTTAGGATATTTCCCAACTTATGAATTATACTTCCATCCAAATAAAATAAAATATAATTTACCTGGAATTGGACTTTTGGATAGAGAGTTTAAAGGAAGTGATGCATATAGAAACAAAGATTCTTCAAACATTATTGAAAGATACAATTTGGATACAAGAACTCATTTTGAAAATATTGCATTAGGAAATAACGCACCGGAACTTTTCCCATTTACAACCTCGTTTATGGAAAAATATGGGGAAAGAACAACTATAGCAAGCCCTGGTTATACAAATAGGCATGGAGAGAGAGTTTATGAAAACCTGCCAATTTTACATACGAAAGGTTTCTTCTTTGGAAATATTGCAGAATCTTTTGCAACAGATGGGTATGTAAAACAGGTAGTTGAGGTAGCTCCTTATATAAAAAATTATTTAGGAAAGGCATCTTTTACGGATGTTGTTTTACAAGGGGGAGCAGGAATGAGTACAGGAGATGTTGTTTATAGTTTGGACAATAGAAATATTGACATACGATATTTTGCAACTTACCCTCTCTGGAAAATTTCTCAAACAAAAAGAAACGATGAACTCACGAATTTCTTTAATAATATTTTCAAAGGAAAAGCAATTCAGGTTTATCAAGATAACACAGGCACGCATAGAGTTTGGTATGATCCAATTGATCACTTTGATGTTTTCTTAGATACAATTACTCAGCAAATTGCATGGCTTGAGGAATTCAATGAATACGCAAAGACTTATCTGAGAGATTATTTAATAAGAGAACTTTATAAAAAATCAATTGATAAACATACGCAGGAAATTATTGAAAAAGCATATAATCGAGAAACATATAATTCAGGCTGGACTGATTCTTATACGGAGGATGTTTGCTATGATGATGCTTTGTTTATAGCAAGAAGTGTTTTTTTCCAAACTATGGATACAGAAAAAAACACTATAAGTGAAAAGCTTGAACAAAGAATTAAGTACTTCAAATCTATTAAAGTTGCTGTACAAAATTTGAGAGATAATTTTAGCAATGCTCCAAAAGAATCCACAATCAAATTTATGATTCTTGTTTCGAATATGTATGCTATTTTACAAACGGCAACAACGAATGGAGTAAACGCGGTAACGACTTTATTTGATGAAAATGGGAATTACAATTTAAATGCTTCCGTTTTTGAAGTAAATGAAAGCTCAACTTACGATGTATTAAATAATCCTGCAGCTATTGTTTGGGCATATATAAATGTTTTGTATCAAGTAAGAAAATATTGGGCAAATTTAAGATTTAATAAACGCAATGGTTCTTATTGGTTTTTAAGAAGTTTGGAAAGGGTTTTGGTATATATTAAAGCTGATAGTAAAGCAAGTGACACAAGTCAGACTGTAAATAAAAATATCCCAACAGGTGCAAGTCCAACTTTGAAGAAAAAGAAAATTCATTTCGTACAGGCAAGGGAGACTTTTACAGAAAGAGTAAACAGTGAAGCATCAGATGTTTCAATGACAAATGCGGTTTATGTAAAAGTTGATTACTTGAATAATCTAAACCCAACATCTTCAAATAAATACAATTCTGAAACTGGTTTATATGATGGGTATGAAATTGTTTATGTTGATGAAGTTTACAAATGGGCATATAAGCCAAAAGATGGGTTGTATTATGTAATGAGTAAAGAGATTTTACAAAGAATTAAAAGCTTCTCTGAAGAGATGAAAGCCGTTTATACTCAGATAAATTTGAAGGTTTATACCCCAACTGAAGAAGATATTCTTGCTTTGAAAACTTTAGGAGAAGATTTCAGCGATTTTGAAATTGACGGTGAAAAAGATTTGGAAGCTTATTTGGCTGAATGTAAAAAAGAAGATTCCAAAACTTCCACCTCAAACAGAACTGAAAGATTTGTAAAATTACAAAATACACTCGCAAAATATAAAGTGGATTTTTATGACAAAAAAATTAAAGATTTACTTTTCCCTGTTTATATTAGATGGGCAGTTGCTCATGTTTGGACAGGTATAGATGAAAAAGACGCGAAAGGTAATTGGCATATTGATGAAAATCAAAAAAGAATTACAACAGGGGTTACAAGAACGGTAACTGATCCATATAATAATGTTATAGAAAAAACAAATCCAATTTCAGCAGGTATTACATTTAATGTTTCAGCTTCAATAAATCCTGAAATTTTAACAGGAAACCCTGAAATGTTAAAACAAAGTTCTTTATTAGAGATTTTGTGTTCTTCTGTAAATACAATGGATTTGTGGAGAATTGAAATCCCTGAGCAAGAGGATATTCCAACTTATTTGTTGAACAATGAGCCTGTTTTGGTGCCAGCTTATCAAATGGATGCAACTTTACAACCATTTACAGCTGCAAGGCCAATTCCAAATATTCAATCTGTACTTGCAGGAGTAAATAACACTTTACTTCCAATTCAAGAGGCATCTTTGGATATGATGACTTTGGGAAGTATGGCTGCATTAGGGGAATTGAAAGATATTTCTCAAGCAGGAATTCATTTACCAGGAGAAGGTCCAAAGGATTGACACCCTCTTCACTAAATTAAAATATGCAGGCAAAAATTATAAGGAGATTTACCAGAAGAGTTTATAGTAATTACGGGGTTGGAAACTATACCCCGTCTGTAGACAATTTAAATCCTCAAAACCCGAGTGAACTTGAAGGTCAATTAGAGGATATGGTAACCAATGTAAAAGAAAGAGTTGTTAATGCATATGAAAAAGCAGGAGTTGAACCTCCAAATTATTTATTTGATTCTGAAGGAACAAGCCCGACTGCTGTTTTAGGAGCCATTGGAGATTTATTAAATAGAGCAAAAATGGGAAACAATCCTTTGGCAGATTTGGTACAATTAGGAATCCCGGATTTAAAACCTTTCTTAACTGACCCTGAGGATGCGGATAGAATATTGGGCAATCCTTTGGTTTTGGATTGTGAAGGTGTTGAAAAAACTCTTTTGGCAACATCTTATGCAAATGATGAAGAAGATATAAACTATGAAGGAGATTCTGATAATGAAGGGGAAGATTCTTCAGATGAAGATGATTCAGGAGATAGTTCTTCAGAGGAAGAAAACTCTGATGGAGAAAAAAAGTTTAAAATCACTTATGTAGTTGAAAATGGAACAAATCCAAACAACCCTGAAGAATATGGAAGCAGCGATTGTCCTTTTACTCTTGCACCTGCTATAGCAAATGAAGGTTATAAATTCAAAGGTTGGTTTTCCAGTTCACTTTATATTGAAGAAATAACCGAAGTGAGTGACATGCAAAAAGATATAACTTTGTATGCTAAAATTGAAAAACAGGATGATGATTTACCTAAAGACGATGAAGATGATGATCCAGGTCCAGATTTAAGTTTAGGTGATAGTGATGATGACGGCAGTGAATGTGATAAGATTGAGCTGGTTTGGTTAATGATAATAATGATTATTGTTGTTATTGTTCAAATTTTAATTAAAGTTTTAATTTTAGTTTATAATATACAAAAAGTAAAAGCCGACATTTTGAAAGAAGCTCAACTCTGCTGGATAAACCCTCCTGTTTTAGAATCAATGATTGCTTATATAATTCAAAGACTTTCAGCGCTTATTTTTAGCTTGATTGGAATAATTTTTGCAAAACTCTGGGCTATGTTAAATATGGATTGTGTAGTTGACTCTGTAAATGATATGGTTGATCAAATTAACTCAATCATAAGTTCAATAACCTCTACTTTTGGAGAAATAGATGGATTAGCTCTTAATTTAAAAGCTTTAGGGGATAGTGAAGGGGGAGGAATTTTAGATGCACTTAAACGTATGAAAGAGCAAATGATAAATCAAGTTGAGGAATTTAAAAAGAACTGGAGTATTGAAAATCTTTCAAAACAAATAACAGACTCTTTAGGAGGAGCTGCAGCGGAATGGCAGATTTTATTAACAAATCCTGATTTACTTTATGATCAGGCTGTACCTCCTGAAATTCAACAAAAAGTACAAAGCTTACTTGATTCTTACCAAGCGACTATGAATAATATTGATTCAATGACAAGTACATATAACAAAATGTCAAAGAGTGTTGGAGAAGCAATACAAGGTGATAATTTGAAGAATGTAGGAAAGAGAATTTTCTCTTGAAAAAAAAGGAAAGGCAAAAAATGGAAGGATTAAATTACAACCCAAATAATTATTTAAAATTTGACAACAACTTTGCACCTATTTTCAAGGATGCTTTAGCTGGAGATCCAAAAGCGTTAGACTTACCTGAAATAAGGTCTTTAGGTATGGACAATTTGAAAAAAGCTTTGCAATGGTTACAGCAAAATGATTTGAATACAGATTATAAAGATTTGTTGATGAGAGAAGGCTGGAGATTAGCTTATAAAAGAAAACCGCCGACTCCTGAAGAATATTTAACACCTGAATGGATTGGAGTACAAGCTGAAGGACTTTGGCCAAATGTAAAAAAGGCGTTTCTAGAGTTTATGGACCCAAACCCGTTAAATCCAAAAAGAGGGCTTGCTTTGTCAACATCGATCGGGTGGGGAAAATTTCAAGGATACGATTCCAATATTATTATAGATAAGAAAATAAAAATCGAACTCGAAGATGGTACAAAATTAGAGATTCCATCTGACGAAACTTTAAGAGTGTTGAAAAAGGGGGAATATATAAAAATTAAGGCAAATCAATTATTAAAAATGGATTTAAGTGATTTAGACTTACCCCAACCAATGATTAAAAAATATACTAAATAAAATATATGATTTACAATATTTTAAACATAAAAGAATTAAAATGGGATTTTCAAAAATACGAAGATTTGATTTTCTTTTACAAAAAAATTCAAAAATCTTTTTACAAAGAAAATTCCATTTATACTGAAGAACATCATATTTTACCAAAGCATATGGGAGGAGAAAATACAAAAGATAATTTAATTGAATTGCCGTGGATGATACATATTTTGGCGCATTTTCTTTTGGCAAAACAATTAGAAAAAATTGACAAACAAGCTTCTATAAAAAATCTTTATGCAGTAAGAATGATCTTAAATCAAGACAAAGTTGAAAACATTCAAGAATTAAAAAAGATTGCAGAAATAAAAGCAATAGAATTAGAAACAAAAAATAAGTTAAATTGCAAAAAAATTTATATAAAAAAAGAAGGCGAAAAAACAATTCAAATTTTTGAAGATGATTTACCGGAATATGAAAAATTAGGATGGGTAAAAGGCAGGGCTTTCAAAGCTCCTCCAAAAGGGTCTGTTTGGGTAAATGACGGTAAAAAAAGCTATCAAATAAAAAAAGAAGAATTGGAATCTTATTTAGCAAGGGGATTTCAAAGAGGAATGTTTCAAACAAAAAGAATGAAAGAATATAGCCATGTTTCCCCTATAACTACAAAAGGGTGGAAATGGGTTTTTAAGGATGAAGAAAGAAAATTGATTGAGCCTAAAGATTTAGATGAATTTCTAAAAGAAGGTTGGGTTTTAGGAAGCAATTTAAGTCCTATAAAAGGAAAAAAAGGATTTAATAACGGAAAAATAAATATTTTTGCAAAAGAATGTCCAAAAGGATTTAAGGAGGGCTGGATTCAATGAAAATTAAAAAAGTTGATTTTGAATATACATATAAGAAAATGGGAGAATTAAAAACAGGAGATGAAGTTTTAGGGCCAGGAGGAGAAAAACATAAAATCCTCGAAATTTATGAACAAGGCCAACAAGATTTGTATAAAATTACATTATCAGATGGAAGGAGTTTTGAAGCTGGGTTAGATCATTTAACAACTGTACATTTTAGAAACTCTCATGTACGCCCTGATAAAAAAGTTTATGATACATTAACTACAAAATATATAATGGAAAATCTAAATAAATATTTATTTGAAATTCCTACAGATGAAACATTTTCTTGGAGTGAATTAGATTATCCTCAATTTTTAGAAATGTTACCGTGTCATGAATATGAACCTATAGACGAAGAGTTTATAATTCCTGATTTAAAAAAAGATTCTAATAAAATATATATTGAAAAAATTGAAAAAATACCTGAACAAAAAAACTGCAGATGTATTGCGCTTGATTACCCCTGGGGTTTGTATTTAACAGAAAAAGGTATAGTGACTCACAACTCTCTTTTAAGTAACCTTTGCGTTTCTTATGATATGGTTTTATTCTGTTTAATGAGAGAACCTTTTAGGCAACTCGGACATTCTCAACCTGTATATGAAAAAGTAAAATTACCTAATGGAAAATACACAACAATTGAAGATTTGAAAATTGGAATGGAAATAGCAGGAGTAACTCAAGAAGTTTCAAAAGTAATTGATATAATTGAGCAAGGTGAAAAAGAAACATATGAAATTACTTTTGAAAAAGGGCAGAAGGTAAGATGCTCTTTGGATCACCTTTGGACTGTTTTTGATTCAAAAGAAGAAAAATATAAAGTAATGAAAACTGAAGAAATTTTCAAGGATTTAGAAAGATATTTATTTCCTGAAGAAGAAGATTGTAAAAAAGATTATTTGGAGATTTTGAAAGCTGAAGCGGAATTTGAGAAAACTAATTCTTTTGGAGGAAAGATAATTGAATTTAAACGCGGTTTTGAAAGAATTACAAAACGAGAATAAATGTACAATTATAAATTCGGGAACAACCTCTTTAATTGAAGTTACAGAGGCTCAGCTTGAAAATTTTCGTATTCAAAAAAGTGATGTATGCTTTGATGTGAAACAAGAGATTAAGTTTAAGTTTCCAGGTGAATTTGAAGTGGAGTTGGCATATGTAGAAGATGATGATTTAGATTACAAAGAAACTGTTTACGGGTTGTATATTATTTACAAATTGTCAGAAGAATGTACTTCCGCAGAATTCCAAAGAGCTGCACCTGGAAAAGTAATTACAATGTTAGGTAAAAAGAGGCTAGGAAAAAAGGATAAATATAATAAACTCGGGGAAAGCAGATTTATTGAGAGAAAAAGGAAAACTCCTGAAGGGTATTTTGCAAGAAAAGCTTTAGCAAATAGAAAAAAATTGGAAGAGGGAGATTTAAAATGACAATTGAAAAAGCATTTAAAGTTTTAGAAAAAAATGGTTTTATGGAAGAAAATTCCTCTGGAATTCAACTTGCAAAATTACCTAGACTAAAAGGTTTTCCGGAAGGTGTTGATTTAGAGAATTGGGAAATAGAGAAAAATATTTGCATTACAAGAGATGATGAAAAAGAGCAGAGTGTAACTTTTGGAATTTGGGCAGGAGGGGATTGGCAGGAGATGACTTACATGAATATTGTCGTTCCTGAAAATAAAAAACCTTACATTGTACCTTTTGATAGCTTTGAATCAGTAACTCGCGGAGATGTAATGACTGTAAAAGAATTTGAAAAGAAGAAAAAAGATTATTTGAAGAATAAAAAGAAAAGCGAATCTGTACTTAGAGAGTCTGAAGCTGATTATGACCCTGAACTTGATTTACAAGATGATTGGGTTCTTGTAGCTGAAAAGTTTTTTCCTGAAGATGATTACATTGTAGATATTTTGCCAACTCTTAGAGATGATTTGTTTGATAAAAAACATTGGATGGGTTTGACAAATTCAAATGGTGAAGTTGCTTTTGATTGGAGATATGCAGGTTTGGAGGATTTTGATAAACTTTCAACTTTAATTCACGAAATGATTCACGTAAAAGTTTTATTTGAAACAGGTAAATTAAAACCAAATGGAAAATCCCACGGCCCTGAATTTGTAAAAATAATGAATGAATTGAATGCAAAAAGTAAAGGCAAATTCAAGGTAGTTACAGGTGAATGAAAAAAAAAAGAACCCTAATTGATTATATTCATAAAGGAGTATAATTAAAAAAAATGAGTTATAAAGAATTTTGCAAACAAAACTGCATGACTGAAGATGAGATTGGAAAATTTACAGAATGGTTGGAAAAGCGCAAAGATAATTTAGAGCCGCGGTCTATACAAAATTGGCTGTATTTATTTAATACTTTTTTTGACAATTTGTGAAGATTTCCTTTTTTTCGATTTCCTATATTATTAAAAATACAGGAAGAAAAATGAAAAAAGATACATAGCCTCCTGTTATTAAAAAAAAATTTTACGGGAGGATTTTTTTATATATGAGTCGTAGCTATAAAAAACATAATTTTCGTACAATTACAGTAAAAGATGACGGAGATGCAGAGTTCCGCCGTTTGTATCATAGAGCTCGCAGAAGAAGTGACAAACAGCTTTTGCATGAATGCGAGAATTACTATAAAGATTGCAAACTCTTCAAACCTTATAAAACCACTTGTTTTTTGAACGGAGAAGTTTGCGATATTGATACAGATGCTTATTATTTAGATTTGAGAGATCCTCACGACAGAGAGATTTACAAAAACAACCTTGTAAACCCTGAAGAGATTTTAAACAACGTAAATGAAAAACGTCTCAATAAATGCATAGGCTGCAACTGGTCAGAGAATTGCTGGGATAAAAGTGAATTCATTGATCAGTGGAGTTTAAGTCCTGATGAAAAAATCAATATGAATAATATTGACAGAAACAAAGCTCTCGCAGACCCCTGGAGTTGGCCAAGTGATGGAGGTGTTTATTACAACGGAAACAAAAACTCCATAAGAGAGGAAATAGAAAAAGAGTTTTTCGGCTTGCATATTTCCTATAGAAATAGAATTTGGATGCGTAAAGAAAAGAGAGATATTTGGTTTGAGTATCAGAAAAATTCACAACCAAAAGCTTATCTTACAAAATGGGGTTGGTTTGAAAGGCTTTTCATTTTCGGTTTGATTCCAAAAACCTTCAAAAAGCCTGAAGAACTTGTTGAATGGTTTCGTGAAAATGAAAACAAAATTGTTGATTTTTCCTGGAAGTGGGCATTGAGAAAGTGAAAAAGAAAAAACCCTCTAAAAATGAGGGTTTTTAATTTTTTAACAAATTAAATTTCACCGGAATTTATTCTTTCTGCTTTTTTATCTTCGTGATAGACTTTTACAAGTCCTGCTAAATCTTCGCTTAGTGCGCAATCTTTCAAATCTACAACCTCAAGATGAAGCTCGTTTTTAAGCCAATCTTTTCCCATTTCTTCAGCTTCAAAAGGGCCTTCGTCTTCTTCATTCCACTCATCTGAATAGTAGTCTTCAAAGTTTTTGTCAATGAATTTATAGCATTCAGCTTCTGAAAGGCCAAGAAATTCAACACCTGACCAATCTGGGTCTTCGTAATCATAATACATTACTGCAAACAATGTTTTCATAATAGTCCTCCTCTTAAAACAACCCTGCATTAACTAAAGTTTCTGCTATTCTTTTTGAAGATTCTGAAGGTACTCCTACTGCTTGTAATCCTATTTCCGCATATCTTTTTCTATCTTTTACAGTAGTTTTAGTTGCGTGTTGTAGTTTTTCACCGAGGTAGAAATCCTTATCCCCAAAGATTTCTTCAAACTTCTTACGAGCTTCTTCTTCACTTGAAGCTTTTACCATTCTTAATGTGAGAGAATCGTGCGCATTTGCATACCATTTTTTAAGTTTATTTTTACCCATCTTGTACCTCTACATAATTGAAAGATAATCTTGCTCATTATCTCCTTTTGTATATCCTTCTACATCAGGCGCGGAAGCATGTGTACCTTTTAATGTAAAAAAGAATCCCTTTTAATCGTATCTATTTCCTCTCCTATCTTTTTCTGTTCCCGGTATTTGCTCTTCATACCAAGCCAACTTCACTGCTATTGGGGCTTGACATTTTGGGCAATTCTCATAAATATCTGTAACTTCAAAATCTGCATATCTATCATCTTCGCCATAACCTGAATCCCAATACGTAGGTTTGTTTACTATATGTTTGATTACATACTGCTTTTTGGGGTTAGGCTTGAAACAATACCCACACTCTTTGCACTTTAACTTACCTTTAGTGATAGTTTGCTTTCTTTTTTCTGTTAAATACTTTAGGTCTTCGCATGTACTTTGCAAGTCGTTTAAAGCTCCCAACTCTTTATTTACATCTTTGTCTTTGATTGTTTTGATAATCTCAGAAAAATGAGCTTTTAAAATTTTTTTCATTTCAGCTTTGTTCATCTTAAACTCCTTCTGTAGTATAATCATTTGTTGTCTCTGTTTTTGCCTATATGGTATCCATCACAAAAAAGACATTTATAAGCTGAAAAGCTTTTGTTGTATTTAATACTCATCTTTTCTGCTGCTTTTAATGCTGATTCAATTGAAGGATAAGTTATTTTTGGTTGACCATTACTTGCTCTGATATGAGAGTTGATAGAAAAAGCACCCCAGGCATTCCTACTGATAAAGAAATTATAAAATGCTCTTTTCCGTTTAATTTGATCTTTGAACCATATCCAAAAGTTTCTAAATTTAATTTTCATTTTCGTAAAAAAAATATATGTGAAGTTGCGGATTGTGAAGCATGAATATAAATAGGAACAATCTCTGCAACATTTCCTTCAAAAAAAAGATCCCTACTCTTCTGATTTCTCAGCGCTTCGTTCCTCTTTCAGTACCACCTTTAAGGTTAATTCAAAAATTGTTTTCTGTAGTTCAATTAAAAATTGCTTACAGACTACTCAAACCCAAATCCAGGTATAACTAGCACTTTACCATTTTTAAGACTCCGCGAGGAACACTGTTGTCGTTTCATACTTTATATGAGTAATTGTACACCTTACCCAAACGAGAGCTTTTAAAAAAAACTTCGCTCTCTTTTTCTGAAACAACTCATCCTTCTATGTAGTCACGGTCACTAACTCTAGTTTTCTTTACTTGAAGCATAAGCTTAAAAACACCTAATAGCTTTTGAGGCTAAAAGGTATTAAAAATTCACTTTTATAATTATAGGCTTTCCTCTATAAACTCGCCGCATTTAGAACATACAAGTTTATATGGAACTTTGACATATACAGTATATGTAGCTCCTGATTTTTTCACTTCTAAAATAGAAGAGTTTTCAAGATGATACTTTCCTGCAGGTCCAAAATTAACCATAATACGATCATTTGGATTAAAAGCTTCTAAAGCTTTTTGCAAATCCCCTACTGTTTCAATCATACCTTCCCCTTTTCAAACCGTTTTGCACAATCACGGAGCTTACAAAGTCTTTTGATTTCTTTTTGCATTTCAATAATATCTCTCTGATTTGCGTAAATACTTTGGCCCCTTCCATAGCCTACAGACTTTTTCATGTAACGAAGTTGAGCTCTCATTCGGTTGATTTCTTTTGCATACTCTGCCCAACTTTTTCTTACAACCATATCGTATTCGAGTTCAGGTTCGTTCTTAACAGCTCTTTCACAATCATCTAGCATTTCCTGTTGATGAGTATCAAAGTTCATATCTGTTACAGATTCACCCCAATCAGAATCTTTCATTGCTTCGAAAAAGTTATCCATCATATACATATCCCTCAGTACATAATATAGGATGGACAATTTTTGGATGCTCCTAATTTTCAATCTTTCTTTTCGGTATGAATCTCAAGAAACTTTTCCATTGTCAAAACCGTATTATCTGCCATCATAATAGGAGTCATACCCCATTGATAACCAGACCGTTTCTGAATATAGAGTACACCTGTATTTTTATCCATTACGATTGCAGTAGATGTTTCATCCTTGTCGGTTTGTACAATTGTTACAGGATCAAAGAAATCTTTAAAGGTAAATTCAGTCTTTACTTTTTCACCTGTTGAAAAATCTCCAATACTAACTGTTGTTGGAGCATTACAACTCGCGAAAATGATTGAAACCAACAACGTCGTAATAAAGATAATCTTTTTCATTTCAATTCCTCCTTCAAAAACTTTTCAGCTTCTTTAACTACTTTCAACTCTTCAATCTGTTCTCCATCTATAACTTCCAAAGTTTCAATCAAGTTTTCAATTATATCTTTTGCTTTGGTATAGACAAATTCCATACCATCCTTGAAACCCTCCCCGTACTTGTAATTTCTTGCAACCTCTAACTCACTACAAACAAGAGGCATTGGATATTTCTTGTTTGCTCGCTCATACGCTATCCCTTCAAACACAATTCAACCCCTTTTTGAAAATTTCACTTCCAACTCTGTTAGCAATTCCAATTTAGCACTATCACTCAAGTCAGATGTTTCAATCAACTTTGGCAAGTCTATTTTACGAGGAAAACCCGCTTCTATTATTATCTGCTTTATAGCGTGCTTAGCTTTTTCAGAAAGGTTTTCTGAACCTTTGATTCTTTTCAAAGGGTCTTCCGCTGCACTTCCAAAATCTTCAAAAGTCTCTTTAGCCCATTGAACTACCTTATTTCTGTAATCCTCAACATTGAAACCGAAAAGTTTTCTGGAAACGCTTGCAACACTCTCGCTGCTTGGAATAATAACGCAGTTATTACCCTGGTTTAGTATATCAGTAGTTCCATCAAGCCGGTAAGCTATCAAATACTTTATACCCCATTTTCCTTTATTTCCCCAATCAATATCAGGAGGATCAATTTCATCTTCATCAGAAAGAACTTCCAAATCATCTTCAGAAACTTTTAGCAAAAGAAGGTAAGCGTCTCCTCCTTTTATGTGGTTTTGGAAATATTCCTCTCCAGGATGAACCTGTCCATCAACAGGGCTTGTAAAAGGCTCTGAAGCCCCTAAACACCATCTTGCTATACCGTCACCGCAGTTTCGCTGATTGATTAACCTCCAACCTTCGTGTGTTTTTACACAAACGAGAGCCCACTCATTTTCTATACCCCTGCACTCAAAATCACCTGGTTTTGACAAAATCCAATTAAGAAGCTTTGTACCTTCTTTTTTTGATTCTGTAAAATGCATAATTCAAAACCCCCTCAATTCTTTTCTAAACTTTTTTGAATATTTTTCCAAAATAGCATAAACTATATCAGTGGTAACTTGTTTTGCGGATCCAGGGTAATTCACATACCAATCTTCACCTAAAAGGTAATCCTTCAAAAAGTAAATTGCTTTTTGAAAATCCAATTCAGGTGGAAGTATATTATCGGGATCTCCTTGAGATCCAAGCCATTCCGTAAAACTCTCTGCTTTCATACCGTTTGTTTTCCGTAAAGAAAGCTCAACGTTATGATCTTGTATTGGAAGTTTATCAATCAAGAAATAATCTGTGCTATCAATTTCAATTTTTAAAAATCCGTACTTGTATGCGTCATCCTTCATTTCTGCTACATTTTCTGGAAGTCTATCTTTAGCATTACCCAAAGCAGCTTTGTTTTTCCGCGTAGGGTTTTTATCATACCTCTTTTGCAATCTCTCAACCCACGCATCCCTTAATTCAGGTTTTGGATAAACAATTGCAATTTCAATTTCAGGGTGATACTTATCTCTAATTTTTGCCAATTCTTTTCTCACAACATCATGAGAAGCCGTAAATACCGAATAGCCCTGGGTTGCTAAATCAAATGCAACTTGCGCATAGTATTTGTACCAATCGTCAGGTCTATATCCATCCTCAAGCCTAAAGTTACTTGATTCCAAATCAATAAACCCAACATTGTCATCTACAGTGTTTGATTTTCCAACCCCCTGGTAACAAATGTAAATTGTACCGGGGTATGTAGTGTGTTCGTTTTCTACCATAATGTAAAAATATAGTTTTATGTATTTGATTCCTCGTTTTGTGCATTATAAAATTCGCGCAATTCCTTACGAATTTCTTCCTGCACCTCTTCTCTCATTTTTTCAATTGCAGCTTCATCCTTTCTTACCAACGCAGTCGCGAGATCCAACAACCAAAGTTTATCTGTATTTTTGATTTCCATTTCTCAAACCTCCTTTTGAAGTTTTCTCAATATATAATATAGATCATCCCTTTTGATTTCTGCCCACTATATTTAAAAAAATAGGTGAAAAATGATTTCTTTAGGTTTTAAGAATGGAAAAATAGTAGCAGCGATTACGCAAGAGTCTCAAGATAAATTTGGGGTTTGCGTATCTGTATTAAAAAATCAAAAATTCAAATGGAATGCAAAAGAACAGCAATGGGAGAAGTCTGCGATTTTTTATACTGATGATTTATTTGATATTCTCTCAATTGCAACAAAAGTTTATTTTCCGGAATCTGTAAAAGAAGCTATAAAAAGATACCCGGATTTAATGCCAACTGAATTGATTATAAAAGATCCGATTGAAAAAATTGATTATGAAAAATACTCAAACTTCAAACCAGTTGTTGGAAAACCCCCTTTTGAAAATTATCAGGATGAAGATATAAAAGCTGCATTGAGACAAAATAGGTTTTTATTTAACTGGACAATGGGTTTAGGAAAATCTTATGCAACTTCAATTATTTACGAATATCAAAAGGATAAAGCAAACTGCGGGAAAATGTTTTTGTTTACAACAAAAATAGGTACTTATAATTTGAAATCTGAATTGCTAAAGTTTTGCAAATCTCTAAAAGACGAAGACATTGAGGTTTTCAACTCTACAAAATCTTTCAAAAAATACGGCAGGAAAATTTTTGATGATGAAGAGATAAACAAAAAGAAAGTTTTGGTTTTTTCTTATGATAGTTGGAAATTGATTGCAAATTCGTATGGAGATAAAAAACAGGGTAAAATATTAAATATACCTTTGAAAAACTTTTTCCAAAATTATGAACCTTTACTCTGTTTAGATGAATGCCATCAGTTGTCAAACCCAAAATCAGAGCGCTCAAGGTCACTTTTTAAATATTTGAATTTTTTCAAATACAGATATTTATTTTCAGCTACCCCTGCAGATAAAAATGAAAAAATTTATTCAATTGCGCGTATACTTGACCCAAAGCTTGTTTTCTTTTTGAAGTACAGTGACTGGCTTGAAAAATACAATGACATTGGAACTTGGTTTTCAAAATACGCAATAAATAAAAAAGGCTGGCACGAAGAAGAATTAAAAGAGTTAAATGAAAAAATATCGGCTTACGCTGCAAAGAGAGATGCTGCAAAAGTACTTAATTTACCGGATTGTATTTTTGTAAATCCTTTTATGATTCCAATGTCAGAAAAACAAACAGCTTTGTACCGCGAAGTAACAAATGATGTTGTAAATAATATTTTACAGAAAAACCCTGATATGTCGTCTTCCTCTGTTGATTTGGTAAAAGAGGCTTTTGGCACTGTAATGTCTCTTGTTGAAAATCCAATTGTTTTGGGGTCAGGAGAAAATAAAAATGTAAGTGAACCTTTAAAAGAAAAATGCCGTAAATATGACTTTCAAAAAGATTACGCAAAATTGGAAGTTGTTGATGCAATTTTGGAAGATGAAGTTGATGATAAAGAAAACAGGGGTATTATTTGGTATATACACCCACTGACAAAAGATGCGTTACTTGAAAGGTATAAAAATTACAATCCAATTTTGATTACCTCTGAAATGGATGATGAAGAGAGATTTAAAAAAGTTGAGGAATTTAAAAAAGATAAATCTCATAAAGTATTAATTGCATCTGAATATATTTTGTCCACTTCGGTAACTTTGATTGAATGTACTTTTGCCGTTTATTTGGAAACAGCTTTCTCTTTTGAAACTTATACGCAAAGTACAGGACGTATTTACAGAATTGGACAAAAGGAAAAAGTACGCATTTATCATATTTATTATGAAAATACAGTTGATACCTTCCATATAACAGCTTTAGCTTCGAAAAAGGATTTAACAGATTCACTTTTCTCAAAAAAGAAACCAATACTTTCTTTGACACAAATAAAGAAAATGTTTACAGGTCAATCCTTTGATTAATGTTAAAAACCTTGCACTAATTTTAAGTGTATAGGTTTTTAAAAATGGAAAGAATACAAAACAAACGAGATTTTAATGATAATAAAGCAAGGCCTGGTTCTGTTTGGGTTTCAGGTTTTAATTATATTGGAAGAAACGATCATTTAAGAGCAATTGACCCTGATGGTGCAGAAATGAGATTTACGCCTGAATCAAGGTATTATGCATCTTGTACTATAAAAAG
>CAMPAL010000003.1 GCA_946631855.1 uncultured Treponema sp.
TGTTTAAATCGCTTGGTTCACCGTGAGTTGCCCATCTTGTATGACCAATTCCAAGGTTTCCTTTGATGATATCTCCAGTTTTTTCATAAAGAGACATTTCAAACTTTGTAAATTCATCATCTTTTAAGTTTTCAGGAATTACCTGGCCTGTAATTTTTTCACCAAGATTTTTGAGCTTTCCTTTAGCTTTCTGAACTAAGATTTCTTCTCCAGTATAAACTGCAATACCAGCACTATCATAACCACGATATTCAAGTTTCTTCAAAGCCTTTATCAAAATTGGTGCTGCATTTTTATTTCCGATATAACCAACAATTCCACACATAAAAAAAAATCTCCTAGCCCTAAAGTTTATAGGATTAAGAGATTTACCGCAATAAGATTAAAGTAAAATTGTTAGTAAGGCACCCTTAGTTTTTTCAGAATTTGAAGCCAGAATTTTTCCACCTAAAGAATCAATTATTACTGAAGAAATTGAAAGTCCTAAGCCAGCTCCTCCTGCAGAACGGGAATGAGATGCGTCCCCTCTGTAAAAACGTTCAAATATATGAGGGAGCACTTCTTCTGAAAAGCCCGGACCATCATCTTCTACCTGAATACAGATTTTTGGACTCTTAGGGGTCTGTCCCCCCTGCTCTTCTTCAACTTTTCCATAAAGATTAATCTGACCAGCCCCAAATTTTATACTGTTAGAAATCATTGCAGTAAGAACCTGATGCAGCAGTTCCAGATCTGTTTCAAGACTGATATCTACATTTTCATCAAAATTGATTAAAACATCTGAATCTATTCCGGCGAATTCATTTTTTAGTCTGCTGAATAAAGCCCAGATATTAAAACTTTCTTTTTGAGGCTTTATGATTCCGTGCTCAATTTTAGACATCTGTAACAAATTTGTGATGATTGAATTCATGGAATTTGCTTCTGCTATTATCATATCCAGAGATTTTTCCAGCTGTTCAGGATTTTCCTTTCCCCATCTTTTCAAAAGATTTGCCTGACCAAGAATGCCTGCCACTGGAGTTTTTAATTCATGCGAAACATCGGAAGTAAAACTTCGTTCACGGTCAAAATCCTTTCTAAGACTTTCAAAAAGGGTGTTAAAAGTTTTAGCAAGCTGGTCCAGTTCATCATCATTCTTACTAACAGGTAAAAGAGTTTCCAGATTTGTACTGCTCATTTTCTGAGCCGCCTGAGTAATATGTTTAACCGGTTTTATAGTTTGTTTTGTTATCAGATAAGAAAGTAAAAATGAAACAATCAGAATTGGGATGATAACTATAAGTGAAATAAGAGGAAGCTGTTTTGCTATACCATGCGGAACGTCATTATCAATATCCATAGCGGTTTCAATAATATAAAGATGATTTCCAGTTTGATACTCTAAGCTGGTGTATAAAATGTTCAAATTGCCATCAACAAAATAATCTTTCACAAAATATCGTTTTACCTTACCAGAAGTTGAAGCAAGTTTTGGTAAAAACGGATCATTGGTGATTAAAGTTTCTTCATTTTCTGAATCATAAATTACATAGGTGATGTAATAAGGCAAATCTAAAAATTCAGGGATTAATGACAAGGAAAACTGCATTTCATGTTTTAAAACAATAGCCGCATGATAAAGATCCCGCCCCTGCCTGTTTCTTATTGAATAACGAATAAGCATCAAAGACGCAAAGGATAAAAGGATCAGAATTGAGGCCACAATAATCATAAATCTGTAAGAAAGTCTAACTGCCAGCGATTTTTTCATGCCTGATTCACCATCATATAGCCAACTCCACGAACAGTTTTTATATATTCTGTTTTTGTTGGCTGATCTATTTTAGAACGTAAATAATTTACATAAACATCTACTGTATTTTCTTCAATGAAATAATCTTTTCCCCAAACTGCATCAATAATTTGAGAACGACTTTGCACCACATTCTGGTTTTCCATAAAAAGTTTTAAAAGTAAAAACTCAAGTTTTGAAAGAGAAATTGAATTTCCCTGAACACTTGCAGTCATACTCTGTAAATTCAGTTCAACATCCCGATTCTGAAGGATTTGAGTCTGAACAGGAGCTGCACTTTTACTCCGTCGCAAAACCGCACTTATACGGGCAAGAAGTTCTTCAATTGCAAAAGGTTTCGAAATATAATCATCGGCACCGGTGTTAAGCCCGTTTACTTTATCATAAGTTTCGCCTTTTGCTGTAACCAGTATGACTGGAACCTGAGATACTTTTCTGATTCGGCGCAGAACTTCTATACCATTTAATTCAGGCAGCATGATATCCAGGAGAATTAGATCTGGTTTTTCTGCTTCAAACTTTTCGAGCGCCTGCCTGCCATCCACCGCGGTTACAGTTGTATACCCTTCGTGACTCAATTCAAGATTTTCAAAATTCAGAACAGTTTCATCATCTTCTACAATTAAAATTTTTTCCATTTCTTCTCCCACGGATTGTACTTATAGCTGTTATTAATCATAAGTCCCTGAATATCAAGTTTTACTTCTTCACCTGAAAAGGATTTTACACCGCTAATTTTCAGATTAAAATCCTTATTCAAATCTTCAAGTTCTGACTTCAAAATAAAAAGCTGGAACCCCCTGCAGTTTTTTCTGAACAAAATTCTTGCTTCTTCCAAAAACTTATTATTCAGGGTGATATTTTCAAGCCTTACTGTAAGCGGATCAACTTCTCTGGAAAAAACTAAATCTAATACAACAAATTCCGGAATATTTTCTTCTTCAGAAAAATCCTTCTTCCCTTCAAAAAATCTTATTCCTAAAAGAGTAAATTCTTCAATTTCTTCAGACCATCTGCGGCTTTTAAAATTCTTGTAAGTTTTCTGCTCACTTTCTGATGAATCATTTTCTTTTTCAGTAGAAGTGGCAAATAAAAGACTGCCTGAGAAAATCATTATTGTTAATAAAAATAAAAATCTGAATTTCATTTTCTGCTTATATCTTAATGTTAAAATCGCCAAACAGAAAGACTTTTTTAATTAGAGTTTTCTAAGATTTCTCTAAGAGTATTTTAAAGAATGCGTAATGATATTTTGTTATATTTTCTTATGTAAAGTAAAACTTACAAGGAGGATAGCTTATAAAATAAAAACTAAAAAATGAATGAATACTCGGCAAAATCACTGTGGATTTTTTTTATAGTTTCCTCACCCACAGTGATTTTTTTATTTCCCGACACAGAAATTTGCAAAAATTGAACCAAGCACATCGTCCGGAGTTACATCACCAGTAACTTCTCCAAGGCTATCAAGGGCATCTTCCAAATCCTGAACAACTGCATCAAGAGTGTAGTTATCATCAGCACTAACGAGGGCATGTTTTACACTTTCAAGAGCTTCTGCAACCGATTCTTTTTGTCTTGCAGAACCAAGACCTGCCTGCTGACGTTCTGTAGAAAGGCCTGCGGTAAGAATTGCGGTTATTTGAGCATAGAGTTCTTTAAAACCACTTCCTTTTTTGGCAGAAACAAAAGCCTGAGGTCTGTCCCCTATATCACATGCCTCCACCCGGGGTCTGTCCCCTCCTGCTTCAATTTTATCAGCCTTATTCCAAACCAAAATTAAAGGTTCCTGACTCTTTTTTATAAATTCTTTGTCTTCATCATTCAGTCCAGAACTGGAATCTACCAGATATAAAACTAAATCTGCATCCTGAGCAAGATTTCGGCTTATCTGAACCCCCTGAGCTTCAATTTTATCATCAGTTTCTCTAAGGCCTGCTGTATCAAACAGTCTTACTGGAATACCATTTATACTTGCCCAGCTTTCAAGCCAGTCTCGGGTTGTACCTTCTATATCACTTACAATTGCTCTTTCTTCTTTCAAAATTGCATTAAATAATGATGATTTTCCGGCATTTGTACGGCCTGCCAGTACAACTCTTGCCCCATCCTGATAGAGTTTTTCACCCTGCCAGGAATCAACCAGACTTTGAAGTCTTTCTATTGCAATTTCTATATCTTTTCTGTCAAAGGTGTCTGCAATTGTTTCTTCATCTTCCGGATATTCAATTTCTACTTCGATTGAAGCAAGTGTATCTATTATCAGTTTTTTGATTGAATCTATTTCGGTAAAAAGAGAACCAGAAAGTCGGCCTGCAGCATGAGAACGGGATGCATCTGTGTGAGAATCAATAATTTCTTTTACAGCTTCTGCTTTTGTAAGGTCAGTTTTTCCATTTATGTAAGCTCGGAAAGTATATTCACCACGGTTGGCCTGTCTAAATCCGCTTTTCAGCATTAAATTCTGAATGGCTGTTACAACTGCAGGTCCACCATGGCAGGAAATTTCTACCATATCTTCACCAGTAAAAGATTTAGGAGCCCGGTAAACAGAAAGCATTACTTCATCAATTTTTTGATTTTGATCTACAATCCAGCCATAAACAAGAGTATTTCCGGCAGCTTCCAGAAGAGCCTTTGGTCGTGAAAAAACTTTACTTACCAGTTCAATACAGCCTTTTCCAGAAACTCTGACTATTCCCAGTGCTGATGGAGCAAGGGCTGTTGCAATTGAAGAAATTGGTTCTTCAGGAGTGTATTGTGATGATGTCATGGTATAACCTGTAAAAATGGAGTAAATTTTTTAGTATTACGTTTATCCAGTTCTTCCAGATAAGTTGGATTCAAAATACTATCAAGCACGGAAACATCTGTATCTACAAATGCCGGACGAACCAGATTTCCAATAGCAGGTTTTCTAAACTTTAAACTTGCTTCTGGAGCTGTTCCAATAAATTCTTCATCGGACGTAACATCTGCAGGTGTTGTATCATAATTTCCTACATTATTCCAGCACATATAACCATGATCTACAGAGTCGCGAACTCCGAAGAACTGCTTCTTAATATAATCTGAATCATAATACAATCGGTCATAACTTACATTCAAAAAGAAGGACTGAACCCAAGGTCTTACAATTGCCCTGTTACGACACAAAACTGTATTTCGGAAAGAACCATAATAATAAATTCTGTAAGTTCTATCTGCCACAGGAGCATAATTCACAAAAGTCTGTTCAAAATGACTTGGATAGAACATTGGTCCAATTACATCAACATATTCAGAAAGCATTTCTGCATCCTGACCGGTTCTTGTACCCGAGCGATTCCAGCCATTTGCTCCGTAAATATCAATGCCAATTGGTGCGTTTATGTTTTCGCGGGCGTAAGAAAGGAATGAAATTAAGGCTGATTCTTTATCCATCCCCTTATTTTGCCAGCGGTATCTTGCATTATATAAATTTTTTCCATCAGTTGGGAAACGAATATAATCAAACTGAATTTCATCAAAACCACGGGAAATTAATTCTTTTGCAATTGTAATATTGTATTCCCATACTTCCTCAGAAAAAGGATCTACCCAATATTCATCATAATAAGCCATTTTCTGCTGGCCTGTTGGATTTCCTTCTTCATCAAGAACGTCTTCCATTCCCTTTTCACCCATCCAGGCACGATTTGTTTTTCCATCCCAGACGGCATATTTTCCACCAGCATATCGCGAAAGAACCTTATCTTTAAAAGTTACAATGCGGGCAATCATGTAAATTCCGTTCTTTTTATAATCATCAATAAAAGCATTTAAATCTTTAATTGCATAATCAGATTCTTTTCCTTTTTCCTGAACAAGAGGATCTTCTGTATGATAACGCAGGTATCCATAATCATCCTTCATATCAATTACAACCGCATTCATATTTCGGCTAAGAATGATATTTTTGAATTTATCCTGTCCTTCCTTATTTCTACTCTGATATGCCGAAGCATAAATTGCCTTTCTTCCGTTTGCAATTTCTGCATATGGAGTATTGATTGTTCCAGGATAAAGCATCCAGAGTTCATTTAAGACAATACCTTTTGAAAAACCACTTCGGTAATTTGGAATCCAGGCTGTATTGACCATTCCAGGAACTGCTGAAAAAGCCTTATGCCAGTCCTCCTCCTGTGATGGAGTGCCAGGACTCTGCAAAGTTGATAAATCTAAAGAGCCAAAACCTTCCAGTCTTGTATAAAGCAAAACATTATCAATAAGGCTAAGACCATCTATAACATCAGCAGGTTCTGTCCCCGCATAAATTAATTCACCCTTCTGCTCTTCCCAGTTAAACTTATAAATTCTAGGCATATAAGTTTGAGAAAGATATATTTCGGTAAAAGTACTTCCATCTGCTCTGGTACGAATAATTGGGATGATGTCAGAAATTTCATCTGCAGAAGATGAAGTTTGCGGCATTTTTTCAAAACCTTCATCAACATCAATCCAGACTGGTTTTTCACGATTAGGATAAATATAAGAAAGTCCTAAAATTGGATGAGACATAAAAACTACAGTTTCGGCATTTATTGTAGCAACCGCAACGGCCTTTACACCTGGAGTTCTAAGGCTCATCGACTTCAAATTTTTCCAGCTTCGTCCTGCATCCTGAGAATAAAAAACAGCATCCTTTGTAGCAGTAACAATTTCTTTATTGTTAATAGGATTTACACAAAGATCCTTCAATTTTTGAATTTCTTTTACAAGACTTGTACTTTTATTTTTGTACTTTTTGATTGTCAGGAAAGTAAGTCCATCATCCCGCTCTTCAAAATTTTTCAAATCATAAGAAAAAAAGATTCCTTTTGATGTACGGATAAACCAGCCTGAGCGCAAAGAGTTTGCAGAATCATTGAAATTTACCGGTACAATCTGGTCTACACGACCTTCAGTCCAGAGAGGAATTGCGGCATTTCTGTTTGTAATACGAAAAAGACCTTCATCTGATCCAACTAAAAATACATTGGTTCCAGATTCAACTTCTTCTGCATTTACTGCAGTTTTTTCAGGAAGTTTGTATAAAGGTTTAATTTCCTGTGCATTTAGAAAGAGCCCTAAAAAAAACAAAGAGAGTACAAAAATTAATTTTTTCATACTCTCTTTATCGGAAGAATTAATATAATGATAAAGTTAAAAATTACAGATGTAATTACATAACTTTTTGCTATTAAACAATCTTATCCAAAGCTTCTACAACTGCTTCATCGTAAAGATTCTTCTGTTCTCTTAAAGTTGCAACTGCTGATTCCTTATCCATTGCATCACGATAAGAACGTTTACTTGAAAGTGAAACATATGATTCTGCAACACGAATAAGGCGTGCAATCTGAGGAATCTTGTCTCCAGTCAAACCGTTTGGATATCCAGAACCATCAATATTTTCATGGTGATTCATAGCAGCATCTTCAAATACGCTCCAGTATTTCTTTGGAACAAATTCAAGATATTTTTCAGCAAGATTTACATGTTCTTTCATTGCTTCTTTTTCTTCATTTGTTAAAGAAGTTGCAGAAAGTAAATCTGGATCAATTCCAAGGAAGCCCGCATCATAAATCATGGCAGCACAGAAGTTGAGCATTGCCATTCCCTGAGGAAGTCCAAGCTGAATTGAAAGTTTATATACAAGTTCACTTACGTTCTTAGAATTGTTCTTACGACCTGTAGCATAATCAATCTGCTGACCAATTTCTTCACACTTAACTGCAAGCTGTTTAAGTTCATCTTCATCTTCTTCAGAAATTGTTAAATCAGGAAGAGCGGTTGCTGCAGCCCATGAGGATTCTCCTGCCAGTCTTAACTGAGGATTTCCACCATACAAATCGGTAATTCCACCAAGCATAAGACGGTTTGTCTGAGTCTGATTTGCAGCCAGAAGTTTGAAAGCCTGAACGTACTGTTCCTGCTGAATCTGCTGCTGTTTGAATCCTTTTCTTACAATAAAGATGATAAGGAATACAATTATAAGGATGATTAAAGCAATTCCAATTACAGAGAAAGCAATTACTTTTGTAGAACGCTTTGTTTCATTTGCTGAAATTGTAAAGGCATTTCCCATGTCTTCAAGACCTGTTTTCAAAGCTTCTTTAAATTCCTGCTGACTCTGCTTTGTAGCTTCTGTCTGTTCCTTCATAGCCTGAGCCTGTTCCTGCATAGCTCTGGCCTGGGCATCCATAGATTCCTGCTGAGCCTGGAAACGTTCCTGTTCAACTTTACGCTGAGCAGCTGTTTCTGCCTTTTCAGCAGCCTTCTGTTTATTTTCCTGTTCTGTTTCAATCTGCTTAATCAGCTTTTTGATTTTTGTGTTTTCAATATTCGGATATCTTTCAAGATTCATCTGAATATCAATCAAAGCCATTTCATCATAGTCCTTCTGAATCTGCTGCAATTTAGTTGTATAAACTGTCTGTGCAAAGAAAAGAACATTAGCCTGAGATTCTTCATCTTTTGCTACTGCTAGTGCCTGATTTACATATTTGTAGGCATTTTCTACATTACCATCATCATAAGCTTCATTTGCCTTATCCAAGAATCGAACAGCAAGATCACTGGTTGCGGCAAAGACACTAGCGGTGATAAAAACAAAGCATAAAGAAAGTACAATTTTTTTTAATTTACCTGATAACATTTTCGACTCCAACAGCAAGAATTAAGCTGGCACGGTTTTCTATACCAGCGTCCTTCATAATAAATTTGTCTCTAATACCAACATTTAAACTAAGGCTAACTTTTTCCAAATCGGCAAAAGGAAACTGAAGATTCATATCGGCACCCATAGCGAACTTTATGTTATTATAAAAAAGATGTCCTGCATACCAGTCTGCACCAAGGTCAACTTTAACTCGTCCAAGAGGAATTCTTTCGAGTTTAATACCAACCAGGGGTGTATACATAGTATCAGCAACAGTTTTTATTTCTACACTATCAGTAGGTTTTCCTGTAACAATAGCACCAAATCCAGCTGTAAGGAAGAATTTTGGTAAAGCTGATGGAGCAAACTTTAAGCTTGCATCTGCATCAACAAGTAAAGGAATAAGTGCCTTTTCATTTGAAATTGCTATTCCTAATGGCTGAATAGATGCAAATAATTCTGCACCAATATTTGCCTTATTTTCCAGTGTATATTCATAATTGAATCCTATTGCTGGACCATAATGCAGATTTGTAATCTTACCAACTCCATCATAAAGGAAAGAAATATCAGCAAGACCAATATCAATCTTCCATTTATAACTTGTAAGATTTGTTTCCTTACCAGTTACGTAAACCTGTTTTCCACTGTCTGTATTCTTAGCAGCAACGTATTCCTTATCAACTGCTACACGCTGTTTTTCCTTCTCTTTTTCAAGACGGGCAACTTCGAGCTGACGCTGATATTCAACTTCTGCTTCATGTTCCTGCTGAAGTTTATAAGCATCTGCAATAACAGAATACATTTCTACTGCCTGTTCGTTATCAATATTATTTTCGATAACAATTACAATTGCAGTCATGGCAAAATCATAATCATTATTAACAATAAGACGTCTGATTTTCTTTTCTGTATAATTTTCTATCAGATAATAATTTTTATCTTCGTTATTATCTGATAAGACAGAATTCAACTGAGATTCAGACTTTATAATGAAAATCTGATCTATCTGCTTGTAAATATTACTAATATATTCTTCAACAGCAAACACTGAACTTGCAGTAAAAAAGAGCACTACTAATATTACAAGTAACTTAATCTTTTTAAAGATCATTTAAACTCCTTTCTATTTCCTAGAATATATTTGTTCTTAAACCAAATCCAATCTGAGGGATAAGGTTCTTAATATCTACAGTACTTGAAACATCGGTTGGAATAAACCAGAGAGATCCTTCAACATACATAGAGAAGGTACTGAATGCCTTCACATTCTGTAATTTTACCTTAGGGAACTCAACTTGTCCAAGGATTGCTGAAAGAATCTGTGGTTTTCCTGAGTTTGTATCTGTAAAGTAAGAGAAGTCAGCACCTACAGATGCAGAAGCATACAACCAGTCCCAGTCATGTCCCATAAAGTAACTGAATGGAATTTCCATGATATTTGCAAGAATCTTCAAACTGAAGATATTTCCACCATAACGATACTTTTTCATTTCCTGACCTAAAAGTTTAGAAACAGCATCGCGCTGAGACTGTGTAAACTGTCCATAAGATAACTGAACTTTTACAACATCATCAAAGAAGGTAAGTCCGGCACCTACAGAGAATAATGAAGCTCCCCATAAACGGAAGTCAAGATACAAGCCCTGGATGAATGAAGGAACTTCATAAGAAGCCTTATCACCTTTTCTAAGTGCAACTACTACATCTTCCAGCTGAACATCATCATTTGAAAGTCCTGATACACCAAGTTTCTGATTGTAACGTCCACCAATTGATGGAGAAATCAGCTTAATCTTAGGTGAAGTATTATCAATCTGAATAATTATTCTAGTGATTGCAGTTTCACCATTCTTCATTGTCGCACGGATAAGGAAGAAATGATATCCTTCTGGCAAATCCTGATTTTCTATACGGTACATCCACTTTTCATTTTCAGAAAGAAGCTGGAAGGTTTTACCGTTATCAAAAGATATTTCAATTTTTGCAACTTTCTTAGCGGCAACTGCAGCCTTAAACTCTGGAGTAGCTTCTTTTGTCTTAGAAAGCAGAAGTTCATCTTCACTAATTGAATAACCAGCCTGACCACGAATATATGGACGACCTGTTGCGAAATCACCATAAGTAAAGTTTTCAATTGTAATCCAAGGACCAGTTGAAGAATAAGTGATTGTCTGTTCTTTAGAAGCTACCTGAGTACCGTTTCTAAGAATTGTATCTACACGGTAAGTATGTTTTCCTTCTGTAATATTTTCAGGAGTCATATCAAACTTAAAGAAACCACAACTTGTAAGGTTTGTTTCCTGGTTGAAATGTCCATCGATATAAAGTTTAAGAGAAGAAATTTCAAACTCTGCTTCAGACTGTCCATAAATTGTAAATACACCCTGTTTATGTTCCCCATTAAGAGGATAAAGAATATCTACAGTTGCAGGAGCCTTATTCTTTTCGAGGTGGATATTTCGGCTGACATTTGTGATATTTCCAGCTTTATCTTTTCCTGTAAGTTCTACGTTATAGAAACCATCTGGAAGATCGCGGATATCAATTGTTTCACCAATAATACGGTCAATCTTAATTTTCTTAACTACAGCACTACTTGATTTTTCAAGGTTACGGATTGTTATAAACAAGTCTGTAACTTCTACGTTATCATAAGTATTTCCAGAGAAGAAAAGATGTCCGGTTGTAGAAGAATCATCCAAAGGCAATTCAAGATTTAATTCAGGAGCATTGTTATCAATGTTGATCAAACTTGAATACAAGCCGACAATTCCATATTTATCTGTAACTCTGAGGAAGACAACCTGTGTTCCACCAGGAATTGCACGTGTATCTACTACATATTTCCAGTTTTCAGTTCCAACTGCATCGTTGTAGGTGTTACCGTTATCAAGAGAAACTTCTACCTTTTCAATTCCGTTCTTATCACTTGCCCAACCAGAAATTGTTACAATCTCGCGAACAGAAGTGTCGATTGTAGGAAGTTCTACTGCACCTTTTGGTTCTTCAAGAGAAATTCTGTAAGTTCTTGCAACCTCAGGTCCTTTTACGCCATTAATATCAACTGCATAAACAGTTACAGTATGCTCATTATCGGTCATTGTTTCCAATGGAACGTCGATTGAGAAGCTGGTGTTCAAACCATATTCAGCATCTGCACTTTCACGTTTATAAACTTCTTTTGAAGAAACCTGTTTATACTGTCCGTTGTCAATCTTATAGAAGATTGAAGATTCACCATCATCATCATAAACTACACCAGAAATTGTGAAGTCGCGTGTGATTACCTGCATTTCTTCTGGAACGTGAATTTCGGCGCGAGGTAAATCTGATTCATTATCAATACTGAATGCCCAGGCTTCCACTGTTGTCGAATTTCCTGCAGCATCTGTAAATACAAATGACATTGCATCATCAATTGGAGCTTCTGGAGTTCCTACCATCATATTTGGAAGAGGATCCAGTTTCATTTCTATTCTATCTGAAGATTTACCTTTTACTGGTGGAGCAACATATTCTCCCTTAGCTAAGAAGCCGTTATCTTTTACATCAAATACAATCAGGTTTTCACCGTTTACAACATCTATTTCCAGAGGTTCAACAACTTTTACTTCTGGTGGTGTTGTATCTTTATATGCTGATGTAAGAATGTTTGTTACATGTCCAGAAAGTGATGTTGCACGAACATTAATTCTAATAAGTCCATCTTCATATTCTGAAAGATTAATATCCTTACTGAAAGTAACTCCAAGGTTGCTTGCATTTTTTCCAGAAGGAAGTGCAAAGTTAGACCAGCTTTCTCCACCATCGAGAGAGAATTCTACACTCTTAACTCCCAGCTGATGAGCGGCAGTTCCCGAAATTTTAACAGAATTACCAACCCACTGGAAAAGTTCTGGAGTCTGAAGAACTAAATCTGGACCAGAATTACTTGCAAGGAAGTTCAAAGGTTCTGAATTGTAAGAATCGTTCAAGCGGTCTGTAATTCTGACTGTTACATTCTTGTAAGAGCCATCTTTTTCTGCTGTAAGAATTACAAGATTATCAACAGTTTCAAGTTTCAAACCATCAATATTTGTTGTAAATTCAGCATTAATTGGACCACTGACATTTGCATAATAATAATATTTAGAACCGTTACTTAAAATATAATTCTTTTCAACTTCATCATAAACTGTAGCGGCATCCCTCATTCCATAAACTTTTTCTACATCATCAATATTTGCAGGATCAGTTTCACGGATAACTGTAATTGCTCCCTGAATTGTTGTTTCAAGAGAACCTGCCTTAATTGTAACCTTAAGATTGTTTACACGAGAAGGAAGATTTGCAAGAGGAATATCTGCAACCCAGCGAAGAGGATTTTCAATTCCAGGTTTTACAAGTTTTGCTGCACCTTTCTGAATAACATCTCCACCTGCAACTTCATCACCATAGAATTCATAGGTTACCTGAGAAACTACAGCACCAGTATCAATATAAACGAAGATATCTCCACCAGCTTTTGTTGCATAATCAAGAACAACAGGCATACCACTCATATATTCCTGGTCATTTACCAGAGCAATATTAGCTGATAAAGTTGGGTTCTTTATAGCGGTGAATTTTCCTGAAGTAATTTTTCCATCGTCTGTAACAACATCCATTGCAAGAGGATTGTTGCCTTCGATCATATCATAACGAGAGAAAACTCCGAAGTTTCTGTCCAGATTACCCTGATATACGCCAAGAGCATAAACATCATATCCGCCATCAATCCAGCTAACTACAGGAGCTTTTGGAACAGGCATTTTTCCATTTTCAAGTTCTTCGATTTCTGGAATTTTAGAAATTGCAAAAGCACGGGTATTAGCATTTCCACCTGCACTCTTAGCTACAATTTCAACTACATACATACCATAGTCAAATATACTTGTATCAATATCGATTTTGTATGAACCATTCTTTTCAAGTTCTATATCTGTATAATTTTCTTCAATTGGAGAAGGTTTTACAGAAGCAATAACTCCTTTCTGAATATCTGCAATAACAGAAAGGATTCTATACTGAGCTGAAGAAAGGCCTGTCTGACAGGTGATTTTTCCTTTTACAGAAACAATTCCTTCTTCTGCTTCATAAGCGTTGATTGCAGCAGTATCTGAATAAGCATCAATTCCAATTACAGGAAGAGCTGAATCATTCTTGAAAATAAGAGGTCTTGATTCAACTATCTTACCTTTCTTTGTTCTTACACGAACTTTTACTTCTTCTGAAGAACCAACTGAATTCATCTGAGGTGTAAGTTTTATCTGATTTCCTGAAAGTGAAACTTTTGCAAATGGTGTAGAAGGATAAAGTTCTGCACTTACAGCAGTATCACCAATTAAATAACCGGTAACAGGGAATTCTGCATTACAGATAATTGAACCGTCTTCTGCTACAGTAGAATCATCAAAAACAACAAGTGGTTCTGGTGCTTTTACTACATTTGTATTTGTAACATAGAAGAGAGCCTTATATTCTGATTCACGTCCAATTGTATCAGTTGCTTTTACAGTAAACTTCATAACTCCTTTTGGAGAATCTGGATTAATAGGAAGACTTACTGTATATGAAGTCTGAGCTTTTAATTCGACATCATTTTCAATTATTCCATCTGAACCCCATGTAAGTTCAGAATGAATGTTTGTAAGTCCAACACCAGAATTTGCAACTACAGAAATTGTTGAACTGCTTTCCGGATGAATTGCTATTCCGTTTATAAAATCAATTGAACCTTTTCCAGAAGAAAGTCTTGGATCTGAGAAGGTTGGAGCAATTCCTTTTGAAACAATATTTGTTACATAAGGATTGCCTGTAACATCATTTACATCAATTCCCCAGATTGTAACTTTATGATTTCCTGCAGCTAAATCTTCTGCTCCACAAAGGTCATAATAATAAACACCTTTAGTTTCCTGAATGACTGGTTCATTATTATCAAGCTGGATTTTTACAGCCTTAACACCATCATCATCAGTTGCACGACCACGAACTGTAAGTCTGTCTGTATCGCCAAAAACCTGACCTTCAGCAGGCTCTACTGTTGCTACAAGAGGCTTATCAAGTTCCTGATCAATAATTATATTTTTTGAAACATCTACAATGTTGCCTGCACGGTCAACTGCATGAATTGAGAATTTCTGTGATTTTTCTTTACCGTTTGTTGTATCAAGAGTTACTGACCAGTAAGGGTTACCTGGAATTAACTCAAACACTCCTGACTGACTTCCAAAAGTCCATGAAAGATCGGTAATACCAATTGTATCTTTAGCAAATCCTGCTACTGTAAATTTTCCGTTTACAACCTGATTATCAGCGGGGTAAACAATCTGAACATCAGGTTTTGTATTATCAATAAAGTAAAGGAATGAATACATACCAACAGATGTAGCTTTATCTACAGCTTTAAACCAGAGTACGGCTGGTCCATCTGGGAATTTACGAGTATCTACACTAAGTGAGAAAGTGCAGACATTCTTGTCTTTAGTTGTACTGATTTTTACTGGTGTAAAGGTTTTACCGTTATCAACAGAATATGAAAGTTCTTTGATTCCGTTACCGTCCGAAACTACACCGTCAAATTTAACGTTTCCTGAAACAAGAATACCCATGCTTTTATCACTAACTTCTGTAACAGGCTGTTTACGATCCAGCTGCCAGGTTAAAGAAACAGGCTTTCCAACTACAGGCTCATCATTAATATCATAACCAATTACTTTGATTGTATGAGGACCTTCTTCCAGAGTTGTTGTATCCAGATAATAAGACCAGAATTCTTTACCTTCTGCTACAACAGTCTTTTCAATATCAGTTCCTTCATCAAGAATCAATTCTACTTTTGAAACACCATCATCATCAACACAAGTACCGACAATGTTAAGGTTTCCTACAACCCTCATATTTGGATATGGGTTTGTAATACCAGAAATTGGTAAATCCGAATTTGGATCATAAAAAAGATTGTGAGGACCTTCAATGTATGTATTTCCACCAAGGTCGCGGGCAGTAATCATAATATTATACTTGCCTGGTTTTCTTGAATCTAAATCAAACTGTTCCTGCCAGCTGTTTAGATTTTCAACATTTAATTCTTCAATATCGCCTTTACCATGTGCAAAAAGCGGTAATACAAAAATGGAAGCTATCAATACTCCCAAAATTTTCTTTCCAATTCTTAACATTCGATACCCCTTAATCAAATACAGAGAATTTGCCTTATATATTTATCGACATGATTTGTCTATTTAATTACGAAAAAATGATTTAGTTATTTTTGCAAAAGAGTTACACTGTTAATTGTAAGTTTGCAAAATATTTTTTAAAAGCAGCACTTTTGTTAGCAGGAGAATTTATGGATATATCTAATATAACTATATTACAGAATATAATCGATAAAAGCAAAAAAATTGTTTTTTTTGGAGGAGCTGGAGTATCAACAGAATCTGGTTTACCTGATTTTAGAAGTGTTGACGGCCTTTACAACCAGGAATGGAAATATCCGCCGGAAACAATAATCAGTCACAGTTTTTATTATAAAGACACAAAAGAATTTTACCGCTTTTACAGGGCTAAACTTTTACCAGTTGGAATTGAACCTAATCCTGCTCATTATAAACTTGCAGAACTTGAAAAAGCAGGCAAACTACTGGCAGTTGTAACTCAAAATATAGATGGATTACACCAGAAAGCAGGAAGTAAAAATGTTTTTGAACTGCATGGTTCTACATTGAGAAATTATTGTCTTGATTGTCACGCCTTCTACAATGAAACAATAATCCTTGAAAGTGAAAATGCCCCTGACACCCTTCCCCACTGCCCGAAATGTGGTGGACTTATAAAACCAGATGTTGTGCTTTATGAAGAAGGGCTGGATCAGGATGTTATTTCGGGAGCGGTAAATGCCATTTCCCAGGCAGACACCCTGATTATTGGTGGAACTTCACTAACTGTTTATCCTGCAGCCGGTTTAATAAACTATTTCCATGGCGATAAACTGGTTCTTTTAAATAAATCTGTAACTCCTCAGGATAATATGGCAGATTTAGTTATTCATGAACCAATTGGACAAGTCTTAAGCCAGATAAAAGTAAACTAGATTAAAAAGAAGCCTGAATTCCAAATGTCGAATAAACTGGATTTTTTAAATTCTTTCTAAAACTTACACTTGTCAGAGAAAATATACTCATCTTAAGTGAAGATTTTGCGAAAGGCCCGATATTTGGTGTAGCTTCCATAGTAATCTTTAAATAAGCAGAATCTAAGAAACAGCCCCTGCCTGAAAAAAGATTGCCTGCATAAGTCATAAGATGAGCACCCTGGAATCCTGATTGTGTATAATAACTTGCACCAGCTGAAAGGGCATAACCTGCTGAAACATAGAAATTATTTGCATAAAACCAGTGTATTAAAGGAAGAGCCTTCTGTATTTCCATTCCAAACAAAACTGTTTCTGTATAAAGATCAAAAACAACGCGGCCTGTATCTCCAATATATTCTGTATAACCAAGAATTGAATTTGAAGGCAACAAAGTAAAATCTACTTTTGTAGGAAGATTGTAAACAAATCCGTTATAGCAGGTTAATGGAATTAAACGAGGAATGTACCCTTTAAATCCTGCAGATAAAGCAAAGGCGTCTATATATTTTACAGGATTTTCTTCAATCGAAGCGTCTTTTCTATATCCTACAGAAACTGCTGCTGTAACTCCGGCTTTTTCCATGCGGGAAGTTCCTGCTTTGTGAACATTTGTATATTTCAATGTTACGATATCCTGAACGGTGTAGAATTTTTTATCATCCTGTGGAGCAACAATATTCTGATACTTTGGAAGCCAGAACAAAAATTCATGATATGACTGAAGGTTTTTATTTCTTGCATCCTGACGGCCATATCCACCTTCGATAGTGTTTGAAATTCCAGCGTAAGAATGTCTTCCAAAAGGATACATAAAGGACTGCTGCATCTTTCCATAAGTCAGCTTAAATCCTTCTTTATCGAACTCAACTTTTCCATCGATGGTAGAAGAGAATAAAGAGGTGTCTGTCCCCTTCTGCGAAAGGAATTCAAGTCCAAATCCACCATTCAGGTAATTCCATCCACCAGTCAAAATGAATAAATCATTACTTCCGTCTGTCCATGGATTTGCTGTTATATAAGAAAGTCCAACAAAATAATTTTGAGTACTTGATGTATAAACTGCATTTCTTCCAAAATAAGAAGTTGAATACAAAGAAGCAGGAATGAAAATTCCATGTCTTAAATAATTTAAAGAATTATATTTTTTAGAATTCAGTTCGTAAGAATCTAAAGCTGATAATACATCTGTTTTCTGTTCGGATGATAAAAGCTCTGATTTTGCAGAAGATGCTATATCATAAGTTTGATGTGGAAAATCGTTCTGTGAAGGAAGAAGTAAAATCCTGTTTTGTCTGAAGAAAACACCACTATAAACTATGTAATCTCCAAAACTAAGTGGTTCATAAACACCGCCCGATAAATCCTGATTAATCAGTTCGAACTGATTTTTGGAAATGTCCAGCTTTCCGAGTCTTGGCATTGAATCTGGAATAGCAAAACTAAAATAGATATTTCCATCTTTTACAGAAAGAGAACGAACTACCATTTTTTCTTCAGGCATTTCATAAAGTGCAAGTTCTTTTCCGTCTAAATCACAAATACAAATTGCGTATTTTGTACCTGTCTTTTTTATACAGGCAAACTGTCCATCAGCATAATTCTTATAGTCGAATTTCATGCCTGCATATGGAGAAGAAATTGTTTTTACATCTTCAAGACTGATTTTTTTGTTCTTTTGAAAATCAATTCTGGCAATAAAAGTCTCATTTGCAAAATTTTCGTATTTATCGGCAACAAGATAGTAATCATTTCCGGACATTACAATTTCAGCATTTTTTAAGCCGGTTTCTTTGATTTTTATAAAAGATTCACTTTCAAAATCATATAATTTAAGGGCAGTTTTTATTGTTGCAGCTTCTTCTGATGTATAAGAAAAAAGTAAAAAACGGTCATCTGGAGAAATTGTAAAAGAAGAAATTCTGTTATGAGAAAGCAGTGTCTTTGGCTTAAGAGCAGAGATATTTTGTAAAGCCTCTTCCAAATCATCTTTTTCTACATACTGAATTGTTGAAGTAAGAGAATCAATCCAGAAAATGCCTTTTGAACTTTCTGTTAAATTTGAAAATAAAGAACCTGAATTATTGTAGATTGAATAAGCAGATGATGATGGATTGAAAAAATCTTTTACAAGGCCTGCTTCAACTGGATTTGCAGGAACAGAAGGTACGGAATATGAGTTTATAAAATATTTCCATGCTATACGGGTAGAAACTTTAAATGCCTTCTTGAAACAACCTTCCACCGAAAGCGAATTTAGATTTACAAGGTTGTACCAGAATTTTGCATAAGCTTCGAGTCCATATTTTTCCTGTAGATACTGATGAAATGCACCATTGAAGTAATAATTTGCTCCTGTCGGAACAACATCACGGGAACCAAACGCATCATAAAAACCAGGAAAGTCATCTTCAATTTTAGCCTGTTTTACATACTGTTTGGCATATTCATTATTAAGACGGCCTTCGCCTTTTGAACTTTCACTGCTTACTGCTGCACCTTCTGCAATTCCTGAATTGATAAGAAAAAATCCCGGAGTTGCAATATCACCAAAAACTGATGAAAAAAACTTCCAGAATCCATTTTTCATATTGAAGGTAACTGCATGAGTTACTTCATGCGAAAAAACAGAAAGAAATGTTTCCGAAAAAACGTTTAAATCATCTAAATCGGTTACAGAAGTATCATAAATTACAATGTGATTATATGGAGAAATTGTCCAGTAAGCATTTAGTTTTTCAACTGCAGGTGTAATTACAACCGGCATGCGAAAAGAAGGTTTTATTCCGTACTGCTCAGTTACTTCATAATAAATTCTGTCTGCATTTTCATACAAAATACTTGCAGTTCTTTCACAACGCTTAGGATAAATGATATCAAACCATTCTGTCTTAACAACTCTAAGTTCTTTTTCTCCTGATAAAGAACCACTTGCGGCAAAAACATCTGTAAATAGTAATCCCGCTAAAATAAGAAATAGAAATACTTTTTTCATTATTCTCTCTCCTCTCTTAGCGGATAGTAACAAAAATCCTACATTTTTGCAATTTTACTAACAGAATATTTAAAATAAAAAGCACCTGTTGGAGCAGCAATTACTGTAAATATTGATGTAAATATTATCAGTCCAGCAGTATTCTTTGGTAAAACAAAAAGTCCAAGTAAAACTGCAATAACAGTAACAATCATACTAAAGAAAACAGAAATTAAACTGTTCATATTCTGTTTGAATGCCGCTGTAGGATTTTCCCACTGAAGTTTTGGATTGACTGTATCAATAAACATTTCAATCAGCACAATAAGCACTGAAACTGAAAGTGAAACAAAACTTGCACCAATAAAAATTCTTACATAAGCGGCTGCTGGTAATGTAAGTCCCAGAATAAGACCAAGGCCAGTAAGTAAAAGTGACACATAAATATCTGCAATAATGATATAAGTTATAGCGTGCCAGAATTTTGCCTTAACAATTAAATCATACTGAATTGGCATGGCTTTTAAATCATACAGGAACTTTCCTTCTCTCGAAAAAGAAGATGAAGCCAGCATAGACATATTTCCTATAAAAATAATTACAGCTCCTACAATGACACTTGCATAATAGAAGAAGATATCACCTTTTTTTGTAGAAAACTCATATATGAAAGATTTTATTGTGAAGCAAAATTGTTCAAAAGTTCCTTCACTGCCAGAAATAAATCCGAAAGAAAATGTAACAAGAAATATTAATGGCATCAGAAATATCATTAAAGGGCCGTTTGCAAAAAATGCAGGTTCGCGGAGGACTGTTTTTACATCACGCCAGTAAAGAGCCTTAAAAATTGAGTCTGAATGAATATCTTTTGAAAGAACTTTTTCGACCTTTTCTGAAGAAAGCTTTTTTTCTTTACCTTCTGAAAAGCCTTTTAAAGTTTTTACATAGAATTTACTCATCACAGGAATAAGGGCAAAAATGATTACAGCTGTAAAAACCAAAAGAACAAGAATTGCTATAAAATTTCCATCCACCGCTTTTGAAATAAAAGAAATAAACGGAAATTTTTCAGAAAAATTCTGCAGATAATTAATAAACGGAACTAATGCAGATACATTTTCTTCTTCTCCAAAAGCTAAAAGAGAAACTCTGGAGTTTATAAGGCCATATATTGCTGCAAAAATGATGATAAAAAAACTGGCTATAAGATTTAAAATTTTTCTCTTACGCAAAGCTGGAATAAGTGAAAGCACCAGAATAAAAAGAAAATAGATTATAGCTACACCAAAAATAGAAAAGGAAAGACTTACTGCCAGAAAACCCAGATAAAACAAAGGATTTGTCAAAAGTCCTTCATTGAATCCATAAATAAAAGATGCAATTGCAAAAAATAAAACGGCAAAAACTGCATCTGTTACAAAAGAAACGCCAAACTTAGCCCCGAACAACTGCACTGGGGTTAAAGGCATTGCCATAAATTCGTCTTCACATTTACCAGTGTAATAATTTGCTGCAACTGAAGTAAAACCTAGAAACAAAATGATGAACAAAGCCAGAAAACATGAAAGGACTGGCATAAAAGAACTTTTTCCATTCAATGCCAGAACTTTATAAACTGAATTCATAGAAAGGGTGTACATCAAAGTAAAAACAGAAAGAACATAAACTAATACAAGAATAAGCAGGATACTTTTTATTAGTCCTTTGGGACCTTTCTTAAATCCTTCAAAAATAGTGTTAAAAGAAAAACTGTTGGAAGCAAAAATTTTAAATAACTTAAAAATCATTTTTACCTTCCTGTACTTCACTTCCAATTAATTTCAGGAAGATTTCTTCTAGTGACTGACCTTCCTGCCCATGCTTTTCTTTAAGTTCATTCATTGTTCCTACAAAAAGCAGTTCTCCTTTTTTTATAATTCCAATGCGATCACATAATTTTTCTGCAACTTCCATTACGTGTGTCGAAAAGAAAACTGTTTTTCCAGAATTAGCTCTTTCCCTCATAATCTCTTTGATGATGAAAGCAGCTTCAGGATCAAGACCAACCATAGGTTCATCCAGAATCCAGTTATCTGGTTCTGTAATTAAACTTGCAATAAGAAAAAGTTTCTGCTTCATACCATGGCTGTAAGATGAGATTTTATTGCCAAGAACATCTTTTAAGCCAAATTTATTACAGTAAAATTCTATTCTGCTTTTACGTTCCTCCAGCGAAACTTTGTAAACATCACCAATAAAATTCAAATATTCTATAGCTTTAAGACGGGAAAAAATTTCAGGGTTATCTGGAACAAATGCAAAAGTTCTCTTGGCAGCAATTGGTCTTTCTGCAAGTGAAATGTCATTCAAAATAACATCACCCTCGTCTGGTGGAAGAATGCCTGTTATCATTTTGATTGTTGTTGTTTTTCCAGCCCCGTTTGGTCCAAGAAAGCCAAAAATTTCACCATTATTAACAGTCAGATTAAGGGAATTAACCGCTTTTACACCGTTTTTATTATAGGATTTAGAAACACCTTTTATTTCAAACATTTTATTTTCTCCTTTAAAACACCACGTTAGTGGTGCTGCATGCAAAATAATTTTATCAGAATAAAATAAAAAAAATAGTAAGGTATTTGTATTATTTCAAAAAATCTATAAAAAATTAAAAATCTGCTGTTTTGGCAAGAAGATAAACAAAAGTTGAATTCCAGTAGATTGCAACTTCATTCGTACTGTAACTTGGCTGTTCATCTATAAAACATTTCAATGGTGGCTGCCCCTGAAGATTTTGTTTTGCACATTCATCCTGAAGCCATTCAGAAGGACCACCCGAAAGCATTCCTGCAGTTACAATTCCACTCGCTCCGGAAGGCCTGTGATGAGGATGCAGAGGACTTTTACTTCCACAACCGGTTACATAACAGATATTCAGAGGATTAGCTCCCAAAATATAATCAAGCTGATATTTTGCAGCAGCCTTATATTCAGGCTTTCCGTTAATTGAATAGGCCAGCATAAGCAGATGAGCCTGATCACAAACAGCCCCGTTACTTCCCCAGCCAAAATGCTGCAGACAGGTTTTAAAAGCAGACTGATTTACAATTCCCATAATTTCATCTGCACCTTTTAAAACATCAGAACGGATACTGTTTAAAAGTGTAAAATCTTTTATACGTTCAGAATTTTCAAGAAGGATTTCTGTTCCATAGCCAGAAACCATGCCCCAGCCAAAACTTTCTGTCCAGCCGCGATCCCATGGAGTAGCAGGATCCAGAGGTCTCTGTTTTTGCAAAGTACGAATTCTTACAGCTTTTTCTAAAAGACTATTGTCGCCAGTGGCAGCCCACAAAGCACAAAGAGCGAAATATCTTTCATCAGAAACATTGCGGTCACCATAACCACCTGTAGTTATTTCAGGAGGATTGATAAAAAATTCATCTTCGTGAGTATCAAGATAAAGCTGGGCCTTTTTTGCTGCAGCCAGAAGATTTCTTGCAAAGTTAGGATCAATATCTTCAAAAAAAGCAGATGAATAAGCCATTACTCCTGCAAAATCGGCAGTTGCGGCTGTAGAAACTGGAGATAAAACCAGCTTATCTTTTTCTTCTTCAGGCATTATAAAAGCACAGAAATGATAGCATGAAATTTTATGATAGACTGCTCCATCATCACGCTGCATCTGAAGCATCCATTCCAGTTCAAACCGTACTTCAGAAAGAATATCAAAATCTGTAAATGAATCTCTGGTATTTTTATATGCAATTAAAAGATCCATTACAGTCTTGGCACCTGCAACAATATAACGTCCATAATCTCCGGCATCATGCCATCCACCCTGAACATTCTTTGTCTGATTTGTGCCGTAAATTTCTGCTTCACCAGTATGACAGATTCCCTGTCCACATCTTGAAAGATTAAAAAAATTCAATGACTTAAAATACAGGTCTTTGTATACATTCTTTTCAATTTTGAAGTTAAAACTTTTTGCGTCTTTTGACTGAACATAATACTGACCTGGATTTTCCAGTTCAGAAAAATCTGCCAGGTAAACAGGTTGACCTGCCCGTGCATCATCTTTTTGACTTAAAGAAATTTTTCCAGAATAAACACAAGCATTAGTCTTTGCATCAAAAACTTCAAAGAGGTCTGTCCCCTCATGAAAATCTCCCATAAGAAATGCGTACTTTGAATCCTTAAGGGAATATCCAACCTGATTAATGAAAACTGAATTATTATCTTTCATGAGAAAAACTATAACTGACAATATGGCTGAAAACTTGTATAAATCTCCACATTATTTGCTAAAAGATTTTATTTCCAGCACATTAGACGGCTAAAAGGTAGCCTTTGAGTTTGAGTTTCGCCCTTATAGTTTGTAAGTTTTATATTGATATAACTGTTCTGAACTTCTTTTGCAGAATCTTCTCCGTAAAAAGTAGCAAGAAGTTCCAGATACTCTTCATCTGAAATGTCTTCATCATTAAAAACTGGAGCAAGAAACAAATCCAGAATCATTTTTAACTGCTCATCTGCAGAATTATAAAAATCAACAAGACTTTTTCTTGTAATGTTCAGTTTTAGAAAATCTTTTTCGCAGGTCACAATTCCAGATGAAAAAATGTAGGACTGCCTTTTATCATCCTTCATTGAAATACGGATAATTGAAAAATCACTGGCACTGCAATTTACATTTATAAAACCTGCCTTTGCAAGTTCGTAGCTTACCTGTTTTACGTCGATAGACTGTTCATTCCCACCAGCGGCTGCAAATATCATTTTTGTAAAAGCCTGTCCTGTTCCACCTTCAAATGAAATATCTACAGAACCGTCTTTCTGCAAAACCAAAGATAAATCAACCGTGCAGGAAGATAAAAATATTAATGATAAAAATGCTGTCAAAATAAAAAGTCTGTGTTTCATCTACTTACCTAAAAAAGTTCCAAGACCAAAAGTTACACGAATACCTGTAAACAAAACAAGACCAGCTGAAACGGACTGGATGAATGGTAATGCTGCATAATCTTTCTGATTAAAAACTGTATAACTTATATCCTGTACAAGCTGAACTTTTGAGTCTCCAATAGGAATTGAAGGTGTTGAAAAAGATGCCCCAAGAATTCCTGGAAAAACAGAGGCACTTATTTCTTCATTTGTACCAATCATTTTTGGCTGTCCAAAAGTTATAACAGGCCCTGCATAAAAACGAACAAAATCATTTACAGTTGCAGAAAGCATTAAAGGCATCTGGAAAACTCCAAGCCCATGATTATATCTGAATGCAAGACCAATACCAGGTTCCAGAATCCATTTTGAATATCTTACATTTGAATGAATATCTATTCCCCGCCATTTAAGCATAAATTCATTTGGTGAAACTAATGACCAGTTACAGAAAACAGTTGAATCGACTGTCACAGCATCAGGAAATTTTGCATTTGGCTTGTAGAAGGAACTTCCTTTATATTCCAGTTTTACCTTTGATTTTGAAGAAGCTTTTTCACCATCTGCTTTTACAACTTCCTCTTCAAAAACTTCTTCTGTATTTTTAGCTTTTCCAGATTTTATAAACTGACCACAGGCAACATATTTTGGCTGCCAGTAAGGCTGATTAAGAGAAGAAATTATAACACCAGTGTTTGGGCCATCGCTAATTGCAGAAATAAACTGATTATTTCCAATGTAAATACCAACGTGGGTGATTGGAGCAGTATTATTTGTTTTAAAAAACAAGAGATCTCCAATTTCCTTATTTTTATCAGGAATAATTTTACAATAACTGTACAAAGCCTTTGAGGTTCTTGGTAACTGTTTTCCGATTGATTCTCTGGCAACATAATAAATTAAACCTGAACAATCAAACTTATCTGGGCCGACAGCCCCGTACACATAAGGAGAACCAACATATTTTTTTGCTTCTGCTACAAATTTTTCTCTTGAAACCTGAGCCTGTGCCGGAGTCTGATCTTCCGCACAAAGTTTTAAACATGAAACGGAAAAAAGAATCAAAAGTAAAACAAGAATTCTTTTTGCAGGCTGATTAACTAAATTTAAAATCTTCATAATTATATTTTCGATATATTTTAGCATTAACATTCTAATTTTTTTCAAATTTTTATATATATGGATGTATAATTAACTCATAAAATCAGCCGCAAACACGGTGTTTACAGGAGGCATGATAAAAAGTACTTCCATGTACTTTTTATCATAGGCAGATTTTGCCGATGGCAAAACTGTGATTTACTGCATCCATGCAGTACCACTAACGTGGGGTTTTAAAGGAGAAACAAATGTCCACTAAACAAAGAACTTTACCATGGGCTTATTTAGATGATTTTAGAGGAACTGATTTCAAGGGTGAATGGCCAACATTCCCAGAAATGCTCCGTATTCAGACAAAAAGAAATGGAGAAAGACCATTTTTCACTGTTTTTGAAGGTCCTGAAGATGAAAAAAAGACTTTAACCTACAATGAAGTTTTGTCAAAAGTTCAAATACTGGGCAAATGGTTAATAGCCAGCGGAATTAAAAAAGGTGACAGAATTGCCGTAATGGGAAAAAACTCTCCTGAATGGGCAACAGTTTTCCATGCAGCATTTTTCGCCAGCGGTATAATTGTTCCAATTGATAATGGACTTCACGAAACAGACGTAATCAACATTGTAAATACAGCAAAACCAAAAATTGTATTTTGTGATGATGATAAAGCTGCTTTCTACACCAAAAATTTTAAGGACATCATTGTAAAATCCTTAAATCCAGATAAAGCAGAAGACTATGTCTACAATCTTAGACCAAACGGTGATGTAAAAGACAATGAACCTGTTCAGGAAACTGATACTGCAGCAATTCTCTTTACTTCTGGAACTACAGGAAGACCAAAAGGCGTTATGCTTAGTCACAGAAACCTGATTTCTGATGGTTTTATTGCCATGACCAACCTTACAATTTATAACACAGATGTTTTTTACGCCCTTCTTCCAATCCACCACGCCTACACCATGCAGGCAGCCTTTATTGTTCCGGTAGAAACTGGTGCTGAAATTGTATTTGGAAAGAGTCTTGCGGTTTCAAAACTGATGAAAGAACTTAAAGAAGGTAAAATTTCCATCATGCTGGGAGTTCCACTTCTTTATAACAAACTGCTTTTTGGAATTCGAAACGGAATTCGTTCAAAAGGACCACTTGTTTCTGGTCTGATTGCCTGCCTCCGTGGTATTTCTTTCTTCATAAAAAAACTGACTGGAAAAAATCTTGGAAAAGTCCTTTTCAAATCAGTTTTACAGCAGGCAAATATTTACACCCTTAGAGTTGCAATTTGCGGTGGTGGACCTTTGGCTTCCAGCGTATTCAAACAATACAATGCAATGGGTATAGATTTTATCCAGGGTTACGGTCTAACAGAAACATCCCCAATTATCACCCTTAATCCTCTGGAACACTTTAAAATTGAAAGTGTTGGACGTTCTTTTGCACCATACGAAGATATAAAAATTATCAATGGTGAAAAAACTCTTACAAACAAGGGCATTCAGAATGTTGGTGAAATTGTTATAAAAGGTCCTATGGTAATGCAGGGTTACTATCAGATGCCGGAAGAAACAAAAGCAATGTTTACTGAAGACGGATATCTGAAAACTGGTGACTTAGGATGGATGGATAAAGAACTTTATGTAATGCTTTGTGGTCGTGCTAAGAACCTGATTGTTACAAGTGGTGGAAAAAATGTTTATCCTGAAGAAATTGAAGATTCTTTCCAGTTGATTGATGACGTACAGCAGGTAACAGTCCGTGGATATCACCCTGATGATGATAAAACTTCAGAACTGATTGAAGCTTTAATCTACCCAAGCGATTCACTCTATCAGAAACTTGGATGTGAAAGAAACAATCAGTTCGTTCAGGATGAAGTAATGGAAGAAATCAGGAAGGATGTTGCAAAGGTAAACAAAAACTTCCAGAGTTATTCTCAAATTACAAAAATTACTCTTTTGAAGGAGCCATTAGAAATGACCACTTCACAAAAAGTAAAACGAAATTTTATAGCTAAAACCTATTAATTATCTTAAATATGCTCTGATTTCTTTTGCCATTTCAGCAAAATCGTCTGGTCTTCTCTGGTAGACAGCAAGATATGGGTCAGGTAATGCACCACCTGCGCAGGAAGCTGCAAAGAAACGTACATCATCTGACTGAACATCATAAGCTTCTGCCCGGGAATTGACTGGAGCGAGCATAGTTTTCATTGCAATATGATTCTGTACATCAATAGAAATCAGACTTGCAAGTATATCTTTTCCATTCACATTATCACTTACTAAAACTCCAGAAATTGCAGGAGCAATTACCCCATGAGAGATAGTATCAGTCAGATATGGCATTCTTATAGTTTCAAAATTTCTGACAACGTTATAATTCAAAGTTCTGTGCTGAGAAAGACTTGTAAAGAAAACTGCTACCTGGAACTGACTGGCAAATCCAACCAGGTCATTTATATTTCCCATGTACCACTGAGGATGAGTCAAACCAAGTTCTGGCCAGGTTTTTAAGATATCAAGCTGACTGCGTAAAGTAAGAGTTCCACCATCATCTGGTAAAACTGCAAGTTCTGCATCCAGAACATCAGAAAGAGACTGGGCAGATTTTAAAGCTTCAATCAGTTTGTTATAGGCGTCTGTCCCCCCCTGTGCTTCAATCAAAACTGCAAGGAAAGCAAAAAGAACTCTGTCATCACCACCATTTGTAAAGAATGGAGAAAAAACAAGTTTATTCGCACCGTAAACATAATCCATAAAAGATTTATAAGATTCAAAAGGTTTTACTTCGCTTTTTGAAACAACCGGATTATAAACATCCATTTCATAATGATCGAGCAAAAGTGGCAAACAGTATTTATTGCGCAGGGCAGAAGGAATGGAATCTAAAAGTCTGTTTGGAATTGTTTCTACACTACCTGCAAGAGAGTCTGTAACTTCGCCTTTCCAGGTAAAAAGAACATCATATTTTTTTTGAAGAATACCAAGATCCATAGCTCCGGGAGCAATTACATCATACTTAATTGTAATTTTTTCTTTTTGAGGAATGTATTCTTTTAAAAGATTTACAATATCATCTGACAAACCATAAAAAGCAACTTTTACAGTTCTATCGTTAATTCTTTTTCTTATTGAATGGACTGCTGTAAATCCACCAATAATTATTACCAGAGCAATAATTCCAATAAATACAAATTTCGATAATTTAATAGATTTTGTTTTCTTTTTCATAAACTCATTATCGGCAGAAAGAGTTTTTTATTGCGTTTTTTTAGAAGATTTTTATTAAAAGAAGATGACCCTTTTTTACACTTACTTCAGCAGTTTTTCCAGGCAAAACTTCATTACTGCAGGCATACTGATAATCACAATTTATGGAACCATTTTCCAGAGGATATTTTGCATTTTTGATAGTAAGGCCACCTGCATTTCCGTCAACGCAAAGAAGGGAAAAATAGGAAAATGATGAAGGAATATAAGAGGGGTCTGTCCCCACTATCTCCATTTCAGAATAATCATCCAAAAGGCGGGCATTTTTTCCGCTTTTGTAGAGATAAAGCAGGGCAGAAATATTAACCAGAGAATGATCAAAACGCTGGCCAAGGAATCCCAAAAGTAAAAAATCATCAAAACCGCGACGGACTGCTTCCTTGCAGGCATAAAAAGAATCTGTATCATCTTTTTCGCAGGGAAGCTGAATTATTTCCACCGCCAGACCGGGCCTTTCATGAGAATCGAAATCTCCAATCACCAGATCAGGTTTTACCCCAAGGTTTTCGGCATGATTGAGTCCTCCGTCACAGAAGATAAAAAAATCATCTGGACGAAGCTGTTCGCGCAGTCTTGCATAATTTGTAATTTGAGCCGCACCAACAATAACACAACGTGCCATAAAAACCCCTTGAAAATTAAAGTTTGTCTGCTATATCGTAAATCAGTTTTTCCGATTTTTCCCAGCCCAAACAAGGGTCGGTGATAGATTTTCCGTAACAACCTTCACCAATTTTCTGTGCACCGTCTTCGATATAACTTTCAATCATAAATCCTTTTACAATCTTTTTAATTCTATCATTGTGAGCACAAGAATTAAGAACATCCATAACAATTCGAGGCTGCTCAAAAGGATTTTTCTTTGAATTTGAGTGATTGGTATCAATGATACATGCAGGATTTTTAAGTTCGCGTTCATCGTATGCATCACAAAGGCGGATTAAATCTTCATAATGATAATTCTGCTGATTATTTCCGTGCTTGTTTGTTGAACCGCGGAGGATGGCATGTGTATCTGGATTTCCTTCTGAATGAACTTCCCAGCCCCTGTAAATAAAAGTATGTGGATGTTGAGCGGCATGGATTGCATTCATCATAACTGCATAATCACCGGAAGTTGGATTTTTCATTCCTACAGGAACTTCAATTCCACTTGAAACAAGTCTGTGTTCCTGATTTTCAACAGAACGGGCACCAACAGCAACATAGCCCAGTAAATCATCAAGATACTGATAATTATCCGGATAAAGCATTTCATCTGCAAAAATAAAGCCTGTTTCTTCCACCGCCCTCATGTGCATTCTACGGCAGGCAATCAAACCTTTATAAAGATCTGGTTTCTGACTTGGGTCAGGCTGATGTAACATTCCCTTGTATCCGTCCCCAGTTGTACGAGGTTTATTTGTGTAAATTCTAGGAACCATAAAAATTTTGTCCTGAACTTTTTCCTGAACCTTTATAAGACGGGTCATATAATCTAAAACTGCATCTTCATTATCAGCAGAACAGGGACCTATAATCAGCAAAAGTTTATTCAAACGTCCTTCAAAAACAGCCTTTAATTCTGCACGTTTTTTTTCAACTATTTTGCTGACCTTTCCAGTTACAGGGAATTCTTCTTTTACCTCTGCTGGAATTGCTAATTTTCTTTCAAACTCCATATTCATTTTATTTTCCTACCTTAGTTTGTAAATCTATTTTCTCTCTACATTTATTCCCAGTTTTTTAATTACATCAAAATAAGACGGAAAACTCTTTTGAACGGCATGGGCATCATCCACCACCCCGCCAGTTATACTTAAAAGAGTTGAAAGTGCCATTACAATCCTGTGATCGTTACAGCCTTTGGCCCTGCCCTTAGGAGTAAAAATCTTTCCGCCTTTTATCACAATCTGATTTTCAGAACGTTCTGTTTTAATTCCAAATTTGGCAAGTTCTTCGCACATTATTTTTCCGCGGTCACTTTCTTTTATAGCAAGTCTTTTTGTTCCCGTAAAAATTCCACCATTATGAGTTGCAGCCACCACAAAAAGAACCGGTCCAAGATCAGGACAGTCTGAAATATCCAGAGTTGGGCAGCCTTTTTCCAGCTGAGCAAACATTTCTTTATAAACCCGGTCGCCCTGCAAACTGTGATCATAAAGACCTTCAACACTGACCTTTCCGCCAAGTGTATTAAAAACATCCAGAAAAGCGGCGTTTGAATAGTCACCTTCGACTGCAATTTCACGGGCTTTATAGGTCTGTCCCCCTTTTACGAACAAAGTGTTTTCATCTTTCCACTCTGCTTTTACACCAAAATCGGACATAGCCTGCAAAGTAAGGTTGATGTAAGGACGGCTTTCTACAGGAGGAATCAGTTTTATCTGACTATCGTTTTCGAGTAATGGAAGCACAAAAAGAAGGCCTGTTATAAACTGACTGCTGATATTTCCTGCCAGTTCATAAGTTCCCCCTGTAAACTTTTTACCATTCGTGTTGATGATAATTTTGTTTTCCTTACGGTCAAAAGAAATTCCAGTTTTAGAACAAAGATCTTCATAAATTGTCTGAGGACGAGTCATTAAAACTTTAGAACCAGACAGTTCTGTTTTTGAAGCAAACTGAATTGCAAGCGGGATAAAGAAACGCAAGGTTGAACCACTTTCACGGCAATTTAAGAAAAGTTCATTTGGGGTCTGTCCCCTCATGTTTTCATTTCCAATTCCTGTGATAGAAACTGTATCTTCATTACATTCAACCTGAGCCCCTAAAGCCTTTACACAATCCAAAGTTGCCAGAATATCCTGAGAATAATCAACATTGGTAATAAGACTTTTTCCTTCTGCCAAAGCGGCACAAATTATTGAACGGTGGGCTAAACTTTTCGATGGTGGAGCAGAAACTTTTCCTTCTGCTTTGCCTGGCTTAATAAGCGCGATGTCCTGAACTATATCAGATTCAAGTCCGGCATCTGAAATAATCTGACGGGCTATTTTTTCAGGTCCAATTCCACCTTTCACGATAGCATCTGCAGCAGCCTTGTAGATTGGAAAACGAACTTCAAATAAAGCTTTTATTTTTTCTGCACTATTAGCGGTTGGACGGTCTTTTGTTGGTAAAAGTTCTTCCAGCGGACGATTTATAAAATAAATTCTTCCATTCTTTTTAAGATTATGTACATTTTGCGGATTCAGAATTGCCCCGCCGCCGGTGGAAATTACACAACCATTTTTTAGGGAAAGTTCGGCAATTACTTCAGATTCTACTTTTCTAAAATAAGCTTCACCCTCTTTTGCAAAAATTTCAGAAATTTCACGACCTTCTTTTTTTACAATTTCTGCATCCGAATCAATAAGTTCTCTGTTCAAAAGTCTTGAAATCTGTTTTCCGACTGTAGATTTTCCACTTGCAGGCATTCCAATCAAAACCAGATTTTCTTTTCTGCCTAAAATTGTCTTAAAGATTTTATCAGCCTTGTCTGTTTCAACTGATTTATCAAAAAAGAATTCTGCAGCTTTGATAGCCTGACCAACCAGCATGTAAAGTCCACCCTCGGCCTTCAATCCTCTTTTTTTTGCATCAAGAATTAAATTCGTACAATTTGGATTATAAATTGCATCTAAAACGCCTTCCAGTTTTGGGAAAGAGTCCAGACTGATTGGCTGTGCATCGGTTTTAGGAAACATTCCGCATGGTGTTGTATTAATGATGATATTTGTATCTGTTTCTTTCAGAGCTTCTTCATAAGTAATTTCTTCTTCACTTTCAGGATGACGGCTTACCTTTGCAACACTTTTACAGCCCAAACTTTGAACCAAAGCTTTAGCCGTTTTACTGGTACCTCCAGTTCCCAAAATCAGAACTTTCTTACCCTTTACAGAAAGACCCATTTTTTCGAGCAGAGATTTCATTCCGTAAAAGTCTGTATTGTAACCGTAAAGTTTGCCATTTTTATTAACAATTGTATTTACGGCTCCAATCAGTTTTGCAGCTTCATCTATTTCATCAAGATAAGGGATTACTGTTTCTTTATAAGGAATTGTTACATTTATTCCCTGAAAATCCCTTGCCTTCATAAAAGCATCAACTTTATCTGGTTCAATTTCTTTTAACTCATACTGATAGTCTCCTATCATGTTATGAATATCTTTTGAAAATGAATGTCCTAAATGCTCACCTATCAGACCGTATTTCATAACCATACTCCACCGTTAAGTATCTGATCCAGCATATCTGGATTATCATTTTTATCTAAAGAAGGACCAAAATAATCTGTTCCGTAACGACCGGCTAAAGCATCATAAATTACAAGAGCTGTTACACTATCAACAACGACCCTTGCGCGGTGGATGATTGCAGGATCATGTCTTCCTTCAATCTGAAGTTTTGCATTAGTCATAGCTTTCATATTGATAGTATTCTGTTCTTTATAAATTGATGGAGTTGGTTTTACCGCACATCTGAAAGTAACTGGCATTCCGTTTGAAATTCCACCGTTTATTCCACCATTATTGTTTGTTTTTGTTCTAACTTCACCATCTTCCATATAGAAAGCATCATTAAATTCACTTCCAGGATGATCTACCAGATCAAAAGCAGCCCCGAACTGAACTCCTTTTATTGCAGGAATACTAAAAAGTGCGTAAGAAAGCATGCTTTCCAAAGTTCCAAACCATGGTTCTCCAACACCGGCAGGCATTCCTGTAATTGCAGTTTCAAGAACACCACCAATACTGTCCCCCTGGGCTGCAACTTCTTCTGCTTTTGCTTTCATCAAAGCTGCTTTTTCATTGTCCAGAACGGCAAAATTTGTGTTTGAAAGACTGTCAAAATCCTGATTATAATCGCCAAAAGGTCTGTCTTTTATTCCGCCCAAAGACTGAATATGACTTCCAATTCTGATACCTTTTTTTTCAAGTTCAGGAATAACAATTCCTCCTGCCGCAACCAGAGCTGCTGTTATTCTTCCGCTAAAATGTCCGCCGCCTCTGTAATCCTGAAATCCATGATATTTTACATTTGCTGTGTAGTCGGCATGGCCAGGTCGGGCAAGCATGGCAGTTTTTTCATAATCTTTACTGTGCTGAACTGAATTTGGAATAAGGATTGTCAAAGGAGTTCCTGTAGTTTTGTCATTAAAAACTCCGCTTGCAAGAATGAATTCATCTTTTTCAACGCGGGCAGTAGAAATTTTTCCGCTTGGACGTCTTAAATCCAGCTGATGATTTATAAAATCCTTATTAACAGGAATTCCTGGTGCAAGTCCGTCTAATACAACTCCAATATATGGCCCGTGACTTTCACCAAAAATTGTTACTGCAAGATTTTCGCCAAGAATATTCTTCATATCTTCCTACCTCACCACTACCATTTCTAGTCTTTCATGTAATTCTTCAAGAGTCATATCTTTCATTTCAAAAGTACCTGCCTTGTTTACATGAATTGTTGAAATACTTCCGTTTCCAGCTTTTTTATCATGCCTGATTGCTTCCAGGGCTTTCTCCACATTTACAGAACATTCAACCGGAAGATTCAATTTTTTCATAATCGGAATAAGAATCTGACGAACTTCTTCTGAAGCAAGACAAAGCATTCCAAGTCCAACGCATTCCCCATGATAAAGAGCCCCATCTGAAACAATTTCAATTCCATGCCCGATTGTGTGACCAAAATTCAAAACTTTGCGAAGGCCTGATTCTTTTTCATCCTTTTCAACAACATCTGTTTTTAACTGAACTGAACGCTGAATTATTTCTTCAAGATGATCAAAAGGATTGTCTTTCTGAAATTTTTCCACAAGAGCGGCATCAAAAGTCAAAGCCATTTTTAAAGCTTCAGCAAGTCCGTTTGAAATCTGACGCTGAGGAAGAGATTTTAACAAATCAACATCTATAAGAACTTTTTTAGGCTGCCAGAAAGCCCCGATAATATTTTTTACTCCGCCAAAATTAACAGCAGTTTTTCCACCAACCGAAGAATCGACCATTGATAAAACTGTAGTAGGAATATTGTAAAAATCGATACCACGCATATAAGAGGCAGCAGTAAAACCACACAAATCACCAACCATTCCTCCACCAACAGCAAGGACACAATCTTTGCGGGTAAAATTATTCTGAATCATCAGCTGGAACAAATCCTGCATGGTTTCCAGATTTTTATGATTTTCACCACTTTTAATTACAGCAATAACAGGCTCTTTACATTTTTCAGAAATTGCCTTTGCGTATTCAGGAGGAACCCCTTCATCTGAAACAATCAAAACTTTTCTATTCAGATTGAGTTCTTTTTCTGCACGTTTAAAAACGCCTTTCTCAATCACCACATCATAAGTTTTTTCACCTAAATGAACTGTATTTACCATAATATCTTCCTGCTAGAGTTTTTTATTCAAAATATATGAGCCAAGAACTTTTAACATCTGGCATTTTTCAGAAACTTCCTTCAACATTTCCTGAGTATCTTCTGAAGAAAGTTTACCTTCTGCTTCAACATAAAAATAATATTCCCACTGTGAATCTTTCAAAGGACGACTGCGAACAACCCGCATATTAAATCCGAAATCTGAAATAATGTTCAAAACTTTTACCAGAGAACCAGATTCATTTTTTACAACAAACATCATAATAAAAGTACTGAAATCTTCTGTATTGATAATTTCTTCTTTTACTTTTGAAAAAACTGCGAAGCGGGTGGTGTTGCTTGTATTTTCGTTGATATGAGAAGCCAGAACATCAAGTCCGTAAAGTTCTGCTGTTTCTGAACTGGCAATTGCGGCTATAGATCTGTCCCCCAGTTCTGCAACCTGTTTTGCCGCTCTGGCAGTATTACTTGCAGTTTTAGTTTCCCAGTTATGTGCTTTTATGTATTTTTCACACTGATCCAAAGCCTGAGGATGACTAATAACTGTTTTAATATCAGAAAGTTTTGTTCCCTTTACGGTGAGCAGATTTTGAGTTACAGGAAGACCATAAATACCGTTTACATAAAGTTTTCCTGTAAACATAAGATCGTTTACCTGACCAACTTCACCAGCGTAAGAGTTTTCTATTGGAAGAACTGCTACATCACACTCCCCGTTTTCTACAGATTCATAAGCTGATGCAAAGTCGGTGTAGGAAATTAAAACTCCATCCGGGAAGATTTTTTTTGCAGCAATATTTGCAAATGCACCTTCAATTCCGCTGTATGCAATTTTTGCACCTTCCAGAAGTTTATGCTGATATTTTTTGGAAATATCCATCAAATCCTGAATGAACTTAACATAATATGGCTGTAAATCTATATTTTTAATGAACTGAACACAGCGGTCTATAACCTGCTGTTCACGAGTTGAATCAAATACCTGCATTCCATTTTTCTTTTTATAGTTTGCAACCTGCACTACAAGATTCATTCTCTGCTCAAAAAGTTCAGCCATTTTAGCGTCAATTTCATTAATTTTACTACGAGCCTGTTCCAGTTCAGTCATTTTACTTCCTCATATTTTTTTGATACACAAAAAAGCACCAAAAAAAAACGGTTCCATTCGATAAAGAATAGAACCGTTCTTTTTGTATATAAACTATATCGTTTAATCTACAAGCAACTTGCCAGCCTACGCTTTATCGGGCACTCCCATTTTTACTAAAGTAATAAAAGGAGAAAGCCTCAAAAGAGAAGAATGCAAATGTGTTTGTATTCATAGATTTCATATTTAGAAAATATTATCTTTTATTCTTTGTTCTTGTCAATAGAAACATAAACGAAATGCTTCTTAAGTCTTTCTTGACATTAAAGGCTGATAATTTTATTATTTCTTTCAATCTGAACAAAGACGTTCATTTTAAGTTAAGACATATTGTCTTTATTTAAAATGAGCGTCTTTTTTTTTGCCCTGGAGGTTTTATGGCATTTCTGATTCTTGCCGACGGGACCGTTTTTGAAGGAAAATCCATTGGTGCAAGTGGTTCTACCATTGGAGAAACAGTCTTTACCACCGGTATGACAGGCTATTTGGAAACTCTGACTGATCCAAGTTATTTTGGTCAAATTGTTACCCAGACTTTCCCTTTGATTGGAAATTATGGAGTTATTCCAGAAGATTTTGAAAGCAAAAAGTCCTGGGTAAAAGGATATATTGTACGAGAATTGTGTGATATTCCTTCCAACTTCAGATGCGAGGGCACCTTAGATTCCTTCCTTAAAAGTCAGAATATTACCGGAATTTGCGGGATTGATACCCGAGCACTTACAAAAAAACTGAGGGAAGCAGGCGTTATGAACGGCATGATAATCAGCAGTGATAAGTGCCCCGAAATTAATGCTTCACTTTTAGAAAAAATCAAAAATTATAAAATTACAGAAGCAGTTGAAAGTGTAAGCTGCTCTGAAATTAAAAAAGAAAAAGCCTCTCTTGTAAAAGATTATCCTGAAATTAATCACAAAATGGAAAAAGTTCAGAACCTCAAAATTGTTTTGTGGGATTTTGGTGCAAAAACAAATATTCAGAGAGAACTGGAAAAACGAGGTGCGGAAGTAACAATTGTTCCTTATTTCACCACCGCCCAGGAAATTCTTGCCCTAAATCCAGATGGAATTATGCTTTCAAACGGTCCTGGAGATCCTGCAGATAACACAAAAATTATTTCCGAAATCAAAAAACTCTGTGATTATGATCTTTCTCTGCCAGAGGGCAAAAAGCCTGTCACAATTTTTGGAATCTGTCTTGGTCATCAGATGCTGGCCCTGGCTCGTGGTGCAAAAACTTCAAAACTAAAGTACGGACACCGCGGTGGCAATCATCCTGTAAAAGATACTGAAACCGGATTGATTTATATCTCAAGCCAGAATCATGGTTATGCGGTAGAAAATGATTCAATCCCTCCATATGCAAAACTTGCTTTTATAAACTGTAATGATAATACATGCGAAGGTTTAACTTACACAGACATTCCTGCTTTCAGTGTGCAATTCCATCCGGAAGCCTGTGGCGGCCCTCACGACACAAATTATCTTTTTGACAAATTTATCAGGGAGATGACAAAAAAATTATGAGTCTAAATCCTAATATCCACAAAGTAATGATTATCGGTTCCGGTCCTATCATAATTGGACAGGCTGCAGAATTTGACTATGCAGGTAACCAGGCCTGTAAAGCTTTAAAACAACTTGGACTCGAAGTAGTTCTGGTAAATTCAAATCCTGCAACTTTAATGACAGACCATGCAATGGCGGATGAAATTTACCTTGAACCATTAAATATTGAAACGCTGGAAAGAATCATCGAAAAAGAAAAACCAGACAGCCTTCTTTCTACTTTAGGTGGCCAGACCGGACTTACTTTAAGTATGGAACTGGCAAAATCAGGCTTTCTGAAAAAACACAATGTTCAACTGCTTGGGGCCAGACCTCTCACCATTGATAAAGCGGAAGACCGCCAGATGTTTAAGGACACCATGGAAGCAATTGGTGAACCCTGCATTCCTTCTAAAGTTGTAACAAATTACGAAGATGCCCTGGATTTTGCAAAAAATGAAATTGGATTCCCGGTAATTATACGTCCTGCCTTTACTTTAGGTGGAACTGGTGGAGGAATTGCTTACACCGAAGCCCAGTTCAACGAAATTGCCCACAACGGACTTCACCGCTCTCCGATCCATCAGATACTGGTGGAGAAATGTATTTCCGGCTGGAAAGAGGTTGAATACGAAGTAATACGTGACTCTAAAGGAAATGTAATTACTGTCTGCTCTATGGAAAACTTTGACCCGGTAGGCATTCACACCGGAGATTCCATTGTTATTGCCCCAACCGTAACTCTTGCAGATAAAGAATATCAGATGCTGCGTTCTGCCGCCCTGAACATTATTTCTGCCCTGGAAATTGAAGGTGGATGTAACTGCCAGTTTGCCCTGAATCCAGAAACATTCGAATATGCGGTAATTGAAGTTAATCCTCGAGTTTCCCGTTCTTCTGCTCTGGCTTCAAAAGCAACTGGTTATCCTATTGCAAAAGTTGCAGCCCTCATTGCGGTTGGATTCACTCTTGATGAAATTCCAAATTTTATCACAAAGAAAACTGCAGCCGCCTTTGAACCAGTTCTGGATTATGTTGTCGTTAAAGTTCCAAAATTCCCTTTTGAAAAATTTGTGTACGCATCACGCAAACTTGGAACTCAAATGAAAGCTACTGGTGAAGTAATGGCAATTGGTCAGAACTTTGAAGAAGCAATTTTAAAAGCTGTCAGAGGAGCAGAACTTGGTGTAAAAGATTTGAATCTGCCGGTTTTTGCTGCCGAAAGTAACGAAAAAATCCGCGACAGAGTTGGACAGCCTGATGATCAGAGAATTTTTGCAATATATCAGGCTATCAAACGAAACTGCATGACAATTGACGAAATCCATTCCGTTACAAAAATTGACAAATGGTTCCTCTACAAGTTACAGAATATTGCCAATAGTGAAAAAACAAACGAAATGATTGGCAAAAATGAGATGTTATATCAGCCTAAGTCTTTCAAAATGGTAGATACCTGTGCCGGTGAATTTAATGCTGAAACACCATATTTCTATTCAACCTGTGGTGGAGAAAACGAGGCCGAACAATATCTTCAGGAAATTCACGCAAAAAATAATGATAAAAAAACAATCATAGTTCTGGGTTCTGGTCCTATCAGAATTGGACAGGGAATTGAATTTGATTATGCATCAGTTCAGTGTGTCTGGGCTTTGAAAAAACTTGGTTACGAAGTTGCAATCATAAACAACAACCCGGAAACCGTTTCTACCGACTTTGACACTGCAGACCGCCTTTATTTTGAACCTCTTACACCAGTGGATGTTATGAACGTCATAAAAGTAGAAAAACCTCTTGGTGTAGTTGTTGCATTCGGGGGACAGACAGCTATCAAACTTACAAAATTTCTGGATCAGCAGGGAATAAAAATCCTTGGTACTTCAGCAGATTCAATTGATCTTGCAGAAGACCGGGAACGCTTTGAAGAACTTTGTGAAAAACTTCAGGTCAGCCGTCCAAAAGGAATGACTGTTCTTACCGAAGTAGAAGCCCTGGAAGCTGCTGCAAAACTTGAATATCCGGTTTTAATGAGGCCATCTTACGTTCTTGGTGGACAAAACATGATTATTGCCCGTAACTCCGCAGATATCAAAGAGTACATGAAAATCATTCTGGCTCAAAAAATTGAAAATCCAATCCTGATTGATAAATACATGGAAGGAACAGAGCTGGAAATTGACTGTATCTGTGACGGAAAAGATGTCCTTATTCCGGGAATAATGGAACATGTTGAAAGGACTGGTATTCATTCAGGCGACTCTATTGCTGTTTATCCACCATGGAATTTTACAGAAGAAATGACAAAAACTGTTGTAGAAAAATCTACCGCAATGGCACTGGCACTTGGAACTAAAGGTCTGGTAAATATTCAGTGGCTTTTCTACAAAGGTCAGTTAAACATTATCGAAGCAAATCCTCGTTCTTCAAGAACTGTCCCTTACTTAAGCAAGGTAACAGGCGTTCCAATGGTAGAACTTGCGACCCGGGCTATGCTTGGTGAAAAAATAAAGGATATGGGATTTGGAACAGGCCTTTTCCGTCATCCATCTTATTTTGCAGTAAAAGTTCCGGTTTTTAGTTTTGAAAAACTGATGGATGTAGACACTCATCTTGGACCAGAAATGAAATCTACAGGAGAAGTTTTAGGCATTGCTGATACACGCGAAGAAGCAATTTTCAAAGGAATGATGGCTGCAGGCTGGCATATGATTCACCCAAATCAGGTAAAAGACAGAGATGCGGCTGTTTTGTTCAGCGTACGTCAGTCCGATCTGCCTGAACTTCCTGCTCTGGCCAAAAAATTCTACGACATGGGCTTTAAACTTTATGCCACAAGTGGAAATGCCAGCACAATTGAACGTTCCGGAATGGAAGTAACATATGTTTCAAAAGTTCATGAAAATTACAGCGACAATGTTATGACCCTGCTGGAAAGCGGAAAGATTGATTATGTTGTTTCAACTTCAGCAAAAGGTAGAGATCCAGTTGCTGAATCAGTAAAACTCAGACGTCTGGCTGTAGAACACGATATAGACTGTTTTACTGCAATTGATACAGCCAATGCCCTTGCAGACTGTCTGGTAAGTAAATTCAATTCAAAAAATTTAAGTCTTGTTGATATAAATCATTTTTCAGGAGGTGTAATTAAATGACAAAGTTTATTTTTGTAACTGGTGGAGTAGTCAGCGGATTAGGAAAAGGAATTACTGCAGCAAGCCTCGGTCGACTTTTAAAATGCAGAGGATTAAAAATTGCATCTCAAAAACTGGATCCATACATGAACGTAGATCCCGGAACAATGAGTCCTTTCCAGCACGGAGAAGTTTTTGTAACAGATGATGGAGCAGAAACAGACCTGGATCTTGGTCACTACGAAAGATTTATTGATGAAAATTTGAGCAAATATTCAAATCTGACTTCTGGACGTGTTTACTGGGATGTTTTAAATCGCGAAAGACGGGGTGAATATCTTGGACAGACTGTACAAATCATCCCTCATGTAACAAATGCAATCAAAGATTTTATTCTGAAAAATGCAGAAGTTTCCGGTGCCGATGTATGTATTGTCGAAGTTGGAGGAACAATTGGAGATATTGAAAGTCAGCCTTTCCTTGAAGCAATACGTCAGTTAAGAATTGAAGTTGGCAGAAGAAACTGTCTTTCTATTCATGTTTGTCTGGTTCCATACATTGGAGGTTCTGAAGAATTCAAGTCAAAACCAACCCAGCATTCGGTGAAGGAACTTATGGCTGTTGGAATTCATCCTGACCTCATTGTAACAAGATGTTCTGAACCAATTCCAGAAGAAATCAGAAAGAAAATATCACTCTTTTGTAATGTTGCAGAAGATTGTGTTATTGATAATGAAACCCTGCCAAGTCTTTACGAAGTACCTCTTATGCTGCACCGTCAGAAAATGGATGATGTTGTCTGCCGCGAGTTAGGACTTGAAACAAAAGAAATTGACCTTTCTGAATGGGATAAAATGGTCAACAGCATTCATTCACGCCAGGGAGAAATACAAATTGCTCTGGTTGGAAAATACGTAAAACTTCACGACTCATATTTGAGTATTGTTGAATCTCTAAACCATGCAAGTTTTGTAATTGGAAAAAAAGTTGTCATCAAGTGGGTTGATAGCGACACAATTACAGATGAAACTGCCGCAGAAAGTTTTAAAGACTGTGCAGGCATAATTCTTCCAGGCGGATTCGGACACAGAGGTATAGAAGGAATGATTTCTGCCTGTAAATATGCCCGCGAAAACAATCTTCCATACTTTGGAATTTGTCTTGGAATGCAGATTGCTGTCATTGAATTTGCAAGAAACATCCTGAACCTCAAAGATGCAAACAGCCGCGAATTTGATGAACTTTGTCCACATCCTGTTATCGATCTGATGAAAGATCAGGAAGGGGTGATTAAGGGTGGCACAATGCGACTTGGAAAATATCCCTGCAAGGTTCAGGAAGGAACAATTCTTGAAAAAGCATATCAGAGTAAACTGATTGAAGAACGCCATCGTCACCGCTATGAATTCAACAATGAATACAGGGAAGAAATGAAAAAAGCAGGATTAATTATTTCTGGAACTTCCCCAGATGATACTCTCGTAGAAGCGGTGGAACTTCCAGCCGATAAAAATCTTTTCCACCTTGGAGTTCAATTCCATCCTGAATTCAAGAGCCGTCCAAACAATGCAGGACCTCTCTTCATAAAATTTGTTGAAGCCTGCAAAGTAAAGTCTGAGAAATACGTCGAGTCAAAATAAGAGGGGTCTGTCCCCTATTGTATGTCCCTGATAGTGAAAAGTTCTTCCACCATCAGGGGGGGCCAGCAGGGGTCTGTCCCCTCCTGTTTCAAATCTTTCAAAATCCAAAATTACCGAACGGAAATTTCCGCAAACCTTATAATAAAAAGGAATATTCCCAAAATTTGAAAATTTACGGAAAAATCCGTCAAAATATTTGTATGAATTTTTGGGAACGAGTAGATGCTCTTATCGTTGATAAAAATCTTACAAGAAAAGCTTTAGCACAAGATGCAGGTTTTAATGTTTCAAATATAGGAAAAGGAATTACAAACAATAACATACCGGCTGCAGACACAGCAGTTAGAATAGCAAAAATACTTGGTACAAGCGTTGAATACCTTGTAACTGGTGAAGAAGTTTCCACCAGAAAACATTCCTACAAAATGGATGATTACTACAAATATTCAAAAATAATCAAAGCCTTAAACAATATTCCTGAAGAATCACGCTCTTCTGTTGAATTATTTCTAAACGACCTTTCCAGCAAATATCACAGTTCAAAATAAATTTCGAAAATACAACAATTTTTAAATTTTTTTCTAAAATTCGATTGACAAAGATTCGGGGTGGTTGTATATATTATATATACCCACAAACCTAGTAGGTAAATAATAAAGGAGGACATGATGAAAGTTTATTTTGAGAAACTTGTTAGAGAAAATTTTAGAAATGGAGTCATGTGCTCATGTAAATGCATTCACTAACAAAATAACTAACCTTTACCACCGCAAAGTGCGGACATTATTAATTTTTTTTATAAATAGGAGATTACAATTATGGCAGATTTTTCAAATACAAAATTCGAAACAAAACAGTTACACATTGGACAGGAAACTCCTGATCCAGCATCAGATTCAAGAGCTGTTCCAATTTATCAGACAACTTCTTACGTATTCCGTAATTCACAGCACGCCGCTGACCGTTTTGGTCTTGCAGATGCAGGAAACATCTACGGACGTCTTACAAACTCAACTCAGGGAGTTTTTGAAGCAAGAATTGCCGCTTTGGAAGGTGGTTCTGCAGCCTTAGCAGTTTCTTCTGGTGCCGCAGCAATTACATACGCAATCGAAGCCATTGCCCAGGCAGGTGATCATGTTGTTGCTCAGAAAACAATCTACGGGGGAACATACAATCTTCTTAAGCACACACTTAAACCATTTGGAGTTGAAACAACTTTCGTAGATGTACACAACTTAAAAGAAGTAGAAGCAGCTATTAAAGACAATACAAAAGTTCTTTACCTTGAAACACTTGGAAATCCAAATTCAGATGTTCCAGATCTTGATGCACTTATCGCACTTGGTCACAAATATGGTCTTGCAGTAATTGTTGATAATACTTTCGGAACACCTTACTTAATCCGTCCTCTTGAACACGGAGCTGACGTAGTAGTTCATTCTGCAACAAAGTTCATTGGTGGACACGGAACAACTCTTGGTGGAATTATCATTGAATCTGGTAAAACAAACTGGAAATCTGGAAAATTCCCAAGCATTGCAACTCCAAACGAATCATACCATGGAGTAAGTTTTGCTGATGCAGTTCCTGGTGCAGCATACGTAACTTACATCAGAGCAATCCTCCTCCGCGATACAGGTGCTTCTATTTCACCTTTCAACGCGTGGGCATTAATTCAGGGAACAGAAACACTTTCTCTTCGCGTAGAACGTCATGTTGAAAACACAAAGAAAGTTGTAGAATTCCTTGCAAAAAATCCAAAAGTAACTAAAGTTAATCATCCGTCATTAAAAGATCATCCAGATCACGCTTTATATCAGAAATACTTCCCTAATGGAGGAGCTTCAATCTTCACTTTCGAAATTAAAGGTGGAAAAGAAGAAGCCTGGAGATTTATTGATAACCTTCAGATTTTCAGTCTTCTTGCAAATGTTGCTGATGTTAAATCTCTGGTTATTCATCCTGCTACAACAACTCACTCTGAACTTAGTCCAGAAGAACTTGCAGAACAGGGAATCACACAGAGTACAATCAGACTTTCAATTGGTACTGAACATATTGATGATATTATTGCGGATTTGGAAAGAGGATTTGCAGCTGTATAAGTTGACTTTTTCATAATTGAAAAAAAAAGTCATTTGTATAAATATTAAAATAAAGCAGCAGATTTTCAAAAAGAAGATTTGCTGCTTTTATCAGGAGATTTTATGTCAAAAATTTACACATCAGTTGATCAGTTAATTGGTCACACACCACTTCTTGAACTTACACATCTTGAAAAAGAATTTGGTCTTAAAGCAAAAGTTCTTGCAAAACTCGAAGCTTTCAATCCTGCAGGCAGCGTAAAAGATCGTATTGCTAAAAATATGATTGACCAGGCAGAAAAAAAAGGAAAGCTAAAACCTGGTGCAACAATCATTGAACCAACTTCTGGAAATACAGGTATTGGTCTTGCTTCTGTTGCAGCTGCAAGAGGATATAAAATTGTTATCGTAATGCCAGAAACAATGTCTATCGAACGCCGTCAGATTATGAAAGGCTATGGTGCAGAACTGGTTTTGACAGAAGGCGCAAAAGGTATGAAAGGTGCCATCGAAAAAGCTGATGAACTTGCAAAACAGATTCCAGGCTCATGGATTGCCGGTCAGTTCATCAATCCTGATAACCCTGCTACCCACGTAGAAACAACAGGTCCAGAAATCTGGGAAGATACAGACGGTAAAGTTGATTATTTTGTTGCCGGTGTTGGTACAGGTGGAACAATTACTGGTGTTGGAAAATTCCTCAAATCTAAAAAAGCTGATGTAAAAATTGTTGCTGTTGAACCTGCTACTTCTGCAGTTCTTTCAAAAGGAACTCCTGGTTCACACAAAATTCAGGGAATTGGAGCAGGCTTTGTTCCAGATGTTCTTGATACAAAAATCTATGATGAAATTATCACTGTAGAAAACGAAGCTGCTTTTGAATATGGCAGATTGACTGGTCATAAAGAAGGTTTCTTAGTTGGTATTTCTGCAGGTGCCGCAATAAAAGCTGCAATTGATCTTGCAAAAAGACCAGAAAGTGAAGGAAAAACAATTGTAGTTCTTTTGCCAGATAATGGTGATAAATATCTTTCTACACCATTATTCGCCGAAGAATAATACAAAGATTTATAAAAGTAACATTCTCACCGTAAGAGGGGTCTGTCCCCTCTTTTTTTTTTTAACATTTTTTTTCATGTTTCTATTGACAGAAACAAAATCTAATTATATAGTGTTACTATAAAGAGAAACATAATTAATCAGGAGAAATAAAAATATGAAAAAATCAATCGCAATCGCATTAGTTGCAGCTCTTTGTCTTTCATCAGTAAGTGCTGCTAAAAAACAGAAAGCAAAAAAAGTTAGAATTGGAATCGCAAAAATTGTTCAGCACGTAGCTTTGGACGATGTAGAACGTGGTGTTATTGATGCTATTAATAATGCAGGATTCAAAGCAACTTATGACCTTCAGAATGCAAATGGTGATATCAACACAGCAAACCAGATTGCTTCACAGTTCAAAGATGAAAAGGTTGATGTTGCTGTAGGTATTGCAACTCCAATCGCAATCGCACTTGCAAACACAATGAAAAGCACACCTATCGTATTTGGTACTGTAACTGATCCTCTTGGAGCAGGCCTTGTAACAACATTAGAACATGGCGAAGGCAACATCACAGGTATGTCTGATGAACTTCCTTCAAAAGAACACATCAAACTTTTCAAAGAAATAGCTGGAATCAAAACTCTTGGATATATCTACACTTCAAACGAAGATAACTCTATTTCTTCTCTTGAACTTGTAAAAAAAGGATGTGAAGAAGCAGGCATTCAGCTGGTTGTTCAGTCAATCACTAATTCATCAGAAGTAAAACAGGCTGCAGAAGCAATTGTTGGCCGTGTAGATGGTATTTACCTCACAACAGATAATACTGTTTTCTCTGCTCTCCCAAGTTTAGTTTCAGTTTTCAACAAAGCTAAAAAACCAATCTTCTCTGGTGATGTAACTGGTGCTAAAGACGGCGGATGTTTCATGGCTTCAGGTTTCAACTACTACAAAGCAGGATATGCAACTGGTGAAATAGTAGTTTCAATCCTCAACGGAAAGAAACCTGCAGAAATCCCAGTTCGCTTTATGACAAAACCTGAAGATTCAGACCTTCTTTTTGACCTGGATGCAGCTAAAACTTGTGGAATTACAATTCCAGAAAAATATCTTAAACAGGCTACATTCATTATTGAAAATGGCAAATTAAAAGAAAATAAGTAAAAAAAAGTTAAACCAATACAAAATGTTTTTTTCCTAAAAAAGGAATTCCTACTTTTGGAATTCCTTTTTTTGTTTTATAATGTTTCTAAAAATAGAAACACTAGGATATTAAAAAAAATGATAGAAACAATTCTTATTGAAGGCTTAATTTACAGCATCATGGTTTTAGGCCTTTTTATCAGCTATAGAACCTTAAATTTCTGTGATATGACTGTAGACGGAGCATTCCCAATGGGGGGATGTATTCTTGCAGCCTGTCTCACACACGGTATGGCACCTGTAACAGGTATTTTCTTAGCCTTTTTAGGAGGCTGTTTAGCAGGTCTTATAACCACTCTTCTTTATACAAAACTCAGAGTTCCAGATCTTCTTGCCGGAATTTTAATGATGACTATGCTCTATTCTGTAAACCTTAGAATCATGCAGAACAGAGCAAACATTTCTTTCCTCCGCCTGGACACTACTTTTTCAAAAATCACAAGTTTCTTTGAAACTCATTTTGAATCACTCCCAGCCGAAACAGGCATTTTAATTTTCCTTGTTCTTTTCATTATAGTTTTTAAAATCCTTCTGGACCTTTTCTTCCACACAGATTTAGGTCTTACAATGGGAGCCTTAGGTTCAAACGAACAGATGGTCATTTCTCAGGGAGTAAATCCTCAAATTGTTCGTGGAATCGGAGTTTGCTTTGGAGATGGACTTGCTGCCCTTTCTGGTGCTTTTGCCTCTATGTATAACGGCTTTGCAGATGTAGGAAGTGGAACTGGTGTAATTGTAAGTGGACTTGCTTCTCTTATGCTGGGTGAATTTATTATCCGTTCAAACAAAATTGGATTACAGACTTTACGCGTATTGATTGGTTCAATCATCTACCGCGCATTAATGGTTCTTGCAAGAAGATATGGTCACTATATCCACCTTACAGCAAACGACCTTAAACTTATTACAGGCCTTCTGATTATCATCTGTCTTATCATTGCAAATGCTAAAGGCAAATCTAATATTTCCAAACACTTAAAAAGACCTGTCAAAAAAGGATGTCTGCAAGAGGCTTAAAATTCACACCGGCCGCTAGCGGCCTTACACAGGAGATAAAAAATGATTAAGTTAGAAAATATTGGTATTACCTTTCATCCAGGCACTCCAGACGAAAATACAGCCCTCAAAAATATCAATCTGGAAATAAATCAGGGCGATTTTATTACTGTAATTGGTTCAAACGGAGCTGGAAAATCTACCCTCTATAACATAATCGCAGGAACTCTTTCTCCAAGCAAGGGAAAAATTCTTCTTTCAATGCCTGGTCAGGACGGAAAAATTGAAGAAAGAGATATCACATTCGACGCTGAACATAAAAGAGCTGCTTACATTGGACGTATTTTTCAGAATCCGCTTTTAGGTACCGCCGGTAAAATGTCACTCGAAGACAACATGATTATTTGTTCTTCAAAGGGCTGGAAGGGACTAAAAATCAGCCTGAATAAAAAGAAACGTGAAGAATTTAAGAAACAATTGCAGCAGTTGAACATGGGACTGGAAAACCGTCTTTCTGACAATGTGGAACAGTTTTCTGGTGGACAGCGTCAGGCCCTCACCCTTCTTATGGCCGTTCTTTCAAAACCAGCAATCCTTCTTTTAGATGAACATACCGCTGCCCTGGATCCTACAAACGCCGCAATTGTTATGGAATTAACCAGAAAATTCGCAAAAGAATATAATCTTACCGTTATGATGGTTACTCACAACATGCAGCAGGCCCTGGATTACGGTAACCGGCTTTTAATGATGGATGATGGAGAAATTATCCTTGATATTAGCGGTGAAGAAAAACAGAAACTTACACTTGATGATTTAGCAGAACGCTTCAAACAGATTAAAAAGCACTCTATGACCAACGACCAGATGGCACTGCAATAATTTTTGATTTTCCCTACAAATAAGGTTACAATATTTTATTATGAAATATGTACTTATTGCAGTTGGTGCCTTACTTGCCTTATGGCTTGCTTTTTATCTTGTAAGCTGGATTTTTCTCATCCTTACAAGTATCACAATTCCAATGAAGAAAGTTTATGATAAACCATCAAAGTTTTATTATAAAATCTTCAACTACGGTTACTGGATTATCTGTAAACATGGAAGAGTAAAAATCCATACAAGTGGAACCGAAAAAATCCCGACAGATGGAACCCGATTCCTCTTTGTTTCAAATCATCGTTCAAAATTTGATAACATGATTCATTCCCTCACCATGAAAAATCAGTTCTTAGCATTTATTTCTAAAACTGCAAACTTTAAGATTCCAATGGGCCGTCACTTTATGCAGAGAAGCTGTTATATAGCAACTGAACAGAACAATGTTAAAAGCGGATTAAATGCAGTTCTAAGAGCAATCTCTCTGATTAAATCAGATGCAACCTCTATAGCAGTTTTCCCGGAAGGAACCCGTAGCAAAGATAACACCCTTCTGGAATTTAAACCAGGTTGTTTCAAAATCGCTGAAAAAACAAAATGTCCAATTGTCGTTGGAGTAACTCAGGGTACAGAACGAATCCACAAAAACTGGCCCTGGAAAAAAACAGATACATATTTTGATGTAATTGACGTAATCTATCCTGAACAGCTTGAAGGAAAAACCACTGTTGAAATTAGTGATTACGTTTACAAAGAAATGAAAGAATATTTAATGAATAACCCAAAATAGGAGGAGTTATAAAAAATGATTTACATTTTGTACAATCTGCTCGCTAACAATAAAAGCGGCGAAAGCGCTTCAGAAGAAGTAAAAGGAATTCTTTCTGGCAAAGAATTCACTGTAAAAGACATCACAAAAGAAGGAAATCTTGTACAGTACATTAAACCTCTTGCCGAAGGCGATTCTCTGGTAATCGTTGGTGGAGACGGAACTTTAAATGTTGTAATCAATCATCTTTATGGAAGAATTAAATGGGATAACGTTTACTACTATGCAGCAGGTAGTGGAAATGACTTTGCTCATGATGTAAAAGACTGTGAAAAATTCATGTCCTTCCTTATTCCACTTAAAGATTTCGTAGCTAATCTTCCAACTGTTTATGTAAACGGAATGGAAAGAAAATTCATCAACGGAATCGGTTATGGTATCGATGGTTACTGTTGTGAAATGGGTGATGAACAGCGTGCAATTTCAACAGAAAAAATCAATTACACAGCAATTGCAATTAAAGGCCTTCTTGGAAAATTCAAACCATGCAACGGAAAAGTAACAATTGATGGTGTAGAAAAGAAATTCAAGAAAATCTGGCTTGCTCCAACAATGATTGGTAAATACTACGGTGGTGGTATGATGGTAACTCCAGATCAGAATCGTCTGAATCCAGAACACAAAGTTTCAGTTGTTGTATGGCATGGCGGCGGAAAGCTTGGTACTTTGATGAAATTCCCTAAGATTTTTGAAGGAACTCACCTTAAATACAAGAAAAACATTCAGTGTTTCACAGGACACGAAATTACAGTTGCATTTGATAAACCACAGGCTTTACAAATTGATGGTGAAACTGTAAAAAATGTTACTTCTTACACTGTAAAATACAACTAATTTAAATCTTAATTTAGTTTTTAAACTCCGGATGATATGAACAAAACATTTCTCCGGAGTTTTATTTTTTTTAAATTTATTTTTCATGTTTCTATTGACAGTAACAAAATGTTAATGTTACTATAAGTAGTAACAGTTACTATTTATAGTAACATTACAAAAAGTTTATTTACTTTCAGGAGAAACTAATTATGGAAAAAAGAAATGATGCCCTCTATCAAAGCCTTTCAGCAGAAAGATACACCCCTTACTCTCTTGCACGTAAAATTGGAGCAAAAGCAATTTTAGAATCAGCCAGTTTTGCAAAAGGCAGAGAACGTTATTCCATTCTTATGACAGAAGAAGCTTTTAAAATTATTCAGGATCAGGACGGTCCAGCTTTCATAGTTGAAGGAAAACGTATTCCATTTGATTCATCAAACACAGACAGCCGCGACGCACTTGGTCGAAAAAAAGATGCTGATATTCTGGATGCCCTTCTTTATGTTGCAGAACAGAACGATTCACCAGCACAGGGAACAAACGCCGAAATCCCTCTTCCTGCAAGTGGTCTTGGATATTTAAGTTACGAATTTGCTGCCCGCTGTGACAACATAAAGTTTTTTGAACAAAAAGATGAACTGAAAATTCCTGAAAGTCTTTTTATTGCGGGTCACATCTATATTGTTTTTGACCATTTTACAGAAACAATGCACATTTTCGGATTAAACTACAACGAACACCAGATTGACCTGCAGGCTGCAATCGATAATTTAATCAAACGTATGAATGATATGGACTTTTCTTATGTAGAAGAGCCTCCTACCCATTTTGAATACAAAATGATTACCGATCTTGAACAGTCGAAAAAAGAATACATCGAAAAAGTTCAGACTCTAAAAAAACATATTATTGCAGGAGATATTATTCAGGCCGTTCCAAGCCGCAGAGTTCAGATTGAATGCGATGCAGCTGCTCTGATAGTGTATGGCAAACTCCGCAAAGTAAATCCTTCCCCATATCTTTTTTACATTGATTTTGGAGATTTCCAGCTTACCGGTTCTTCACCAGAAAGCCTGGTAAGAGTCAGAAATAAAAAAGCTTCAATCCACCCTATTGCAGGAACTATCCACCGCGGTAAGAACGATGCAGAAGATGAAGAATTAAAACAGACCCTGCTGTCTAATCCAAAAGAAAGAGCAGAACACCTTATGCTGGTAGATTTAGCCCGCAACGATTTAGGTCGTGTCTGCAACGAAGGTTCTGTAACAGTTCCTCAATATATGGAATGCGAACTTTACAGCCATGTAATTCACATTGTTTCAAACACAGAAGGAATTGTCCGCGACGGAATTAAACCAATCCAGGTTTTAAGAGCTTCCTTCCCGGCAGGAACCGTTTCCGGTGCTCCAAAAATAAGTGCCATGCAGATTTTAAGTGGTCTTGAAGATACAAAACGCCGTTTCTACGCCGGTGCAGTTGGTTATGTTCAAAGCAATGGTGATTTGGACTTCTGTATTACAATCCGTTCTGCCCTAAAACAAGGCAAAGTATGGTCTTTACAGGCCGGTGGAGGAATAGTTTACGATTCAGATCCAGAAAGAGAATACACAGAAACCTGCGAAAAACTAGGTGCCCTAATAGACACCCTGACAAAATAAGGAGACACGACCATGATTTTAGTTATAGATAATTACGATAGTTTTACATTTAATGTAGTTCAGGCATTTGAACAGGCTACAAGTGAAGAAATTCGTGTAGTTCGCAACGATGAATATAAAATTGAAGAACTTGCCGCAATGAAGCCAAAATATCTGGTAGTTTCACCAGGCCCTGGAAATCCTTCATCAGCTGGAATAAGCAAGGAAGCAATTGCATTCTTTGCAGGAAAAATTCCAGTTCTTGGAGTTTGCCTTGGTCATCAGTCAATTGCAGAAGCTTTTGGTGCAAAAATTGTAAGTGCAAAGTTCATTAAACACGGAATTGTAGAAGATATAGATTTAGACGGAAAAGGAATCTTCCGTACAATCGGTAAATCTGCAAAATTTACCCGTTATCATTCCCTGGTAATTGATGAAAGTACCCTGCCAGAAGAATTTGAAGTTACAGCCAGAGCAAAAGATGGAGATATCATGGGTATTCGCCACAAAACATACCCAATTGAAGGAATTCAGTTCCATCCAGAATCAATTGCATCAGAAAACTGTCAGAAACTTATCCAGGCCTTTTTGAATTACAGACGAGACAATCTTCCTGTTGCCCAGTATCTTAATCAGCTTATGGATAAAAAAGACTTATCTGAAGAAGAAGCAGCATTCTTTATGGAAAACGTAACCGACGGAACAATGGAACCAAGCGTTATGGCCGCAATTCTTACTGCCATGGCGGCAAAAGGTCCTGCCACATCTGAGATGATTGGTTGTGCAAAAACTTTGCTCCGTAAAAAAAGAGAATTTCCTTGTCAGAAAAAAGGTCTTGCAGAAATTGTAGGAACTGGTGGAGACTGCAAAGGAAGTTTTAACATTTCTTCTCTATCTGCAATTATTGCCGCTTCTTGTGGACAGCCAATGGCCAAGCACGGAAACAGAGCCGTTTCTTCTAAATCAGGTTCAGCAGACTTTTTTGAAAAACTTGGAATTAATATTATGGCAGAACCAGAAAAAACTGCCCGACAGGTTGAAAAAACAGACTTCGGCTTTTTGATGGCACCAGTTTATCACTCTGCAATGCGTTTTGCGGCACCTGTAAGAAAGGCCTTAGGAATTAAAACAATCATGAATATCCTTGGACCTCTTTTAAATCCTGCCGGAGCTGAATACGAAGTTCTTGGAGTTTATTCAAAGGACCTTTTAAAAGATTATGCCCACGCCGCAATTTCTCTTGGTGCAAAAAGAGTTATGGTTGTCTGCTCTGAAGACGGATATGACGAAATCTCTCCTTGTACAAATACTTATGTTTACCAGATGGATAACAAGGGCAACGAATATCACTATGTCATTAATCCTGAAAAATTTGGAATTACAGATGCTTCTGAAACTGAGTTGATTGGCGGTTCTGGAGAAGAAAATGCCAAGCTCGGTTTGGAAATACTGAACGGTGGTGGAAGAAAAACAATCCGCTATGCAGTTGGCTTAAACACAGCTGCAATTTTATACATCACAGGAAAAACCAGAACCCTAAAAGACGGCTACAAAATGGCTTTGGATGCAATAGACAGCGGAAAGGCCTTAGCAAAACTTGAAGAAATCAGAGAATTTAGTAAGAGCGCATAATGACAAACATAGTTGGACAAATTGTTGAAAAACGTAAAAAAGATATAGAAAAAAAAGGCTATACTTTTGGATTTGAAATTCCTGCTAAGAGGGACAGACCCCTCAATCCTTTTATGCAGGATAAGGGAGTAATTCTTGAAGTAAAAAGAGCTTCTCCAAGCAAGGGGGACATTGCTCCAAATCTTGATTCAGTTGAAACCGCAAAACGTTACCAGAAAAACGGGGCGTCTGCCATTTCCTGTCTTACAGAAGAAAATTATTTTAAGGGTTCTCTAAAGGACTTAATGGCAATCTGTAAGGCTATTCCAGATATTGCAGTTCTTCGTAAAGACTTTTTGCTGGAAGAAGAAGAAGTTGATATTTCCTACCGCTGTGGTGCCGATGCCGTCCTTTTAATCTGCGGAATTTTGAGTCTGGAAAAATTACTTTCCATGACAAAACGCTGCAAGGAGCTTGGAATTAGGGCTCTGGTGGAAGTAAGAACTCAGGATGATGTAGAAAAAGTTTTGCAGGTAAAAAAGGAATATGCAGACACAATAGTTTGCGGAGTAAATTCCCGAAATCTTAAGGATTTTACAATTGATCTTTTAGTTCCTGCCATGCTTAAGAAAAAACTTGGCGGACAAGTGATTTTTGAAAGTGGAATTACCACCGCCCAGGCTGCTTCTACAATTGCTTCAATGGGCTTTGCAGGCCTCTTACTTGGTGAATTTGCCGCAAGAGACCCGGAAAAAGCCGGAAGATTTGTTCAGGCATTTAAAGCTCAAAAAGAAAGTCTTTACGGCAAAAAAATGCTTGAGCTGGCAGAAGTAATTGAAAACAAGAATAATAAAAACAGAGGGGACAGACCTCTGGTAAAAATATGTGGACTTACCAGAGCAGAAGATTTACTTTTAGCAGATCAGCTGGGAGCAGATTTTACAGGCTTTATTTTTGCCCAAGAATATGGCCGCAACGTTTATGGTCCAAAGTTTAAAGCAATGGAACCTTATCTTGAAAAAATAAAGGCTTTTAAGGTTGCAGTTATTACAAATCCTCTTTCGGAAGAAGCAGAGGAAGCAGCCCGCCTTGTACAAGAAGGAAAACTTGATTTTATTCAGTTGCATGGCATTCCATACGCCAAAGTTCCAGAAAAGTTTTTGAACCTGCCCCACTATTTTGCCATTACAGATAAAATGGGCAATTTAGAAAGTCTGAGTCATGAATTAAAAGATTTGGGGCAGGCCCGTTTTATTCAGGAATCAAAAGAAGGAAACTACAGCCAGGAAGGAAAACTCTGGATGGCTGGAGGTCTGTCCCCAGACAATATTTCCCAGCTGGTAAAAAAATACAATCCAGAACTGGTAGATTTAAGCAGCGGGCTGGAAGATTCTGGACAGACAGGAATTAAAAACCCTGATAAGATGAAAAAACTATTTGAAGCCCTAAAATAAGATTTAATAAAGAGGTATTTATGACACATTCAGATAATGGATTTTTTGACCGTTTTGGCGGTAAATATGTTGCAGAAGTTTTGCGAAGTCAGCTGGATGAACTGGAAGTAGCTTTTAATAAGGCTATGAAGGATCCGGCATTTTTGGAGGAATTTGCCACAATTCAGAGAGATTATATTGGCCGCGAAACTCCACTTTTATATGCAGAAACTGCTACAAAACTTTTGGGCGGAGCAAAAATCTACATAAAACTGGAAGGCCTGGCAAATACAGGTGCCCACAAAATCAACAACGCAATTGGTCAGTGTTTGCTGGCAAAATACATGGGTAAAAAACGAATTATTGCAGAAACTGGAGCTGGACAGCATGGCCTTGCAACTGCAGCAGCCTGTGCAAAACTTGGTTTGGACTGTACCGTTTACATGGGAGAAGTTGATGTTCGCCGTCAACAGCCAAATGTTGCTTCTATGGAATTATATGGAGCAAAGGTTCAGGCAGTTACTTCTGGAAGTCGTACCCTTAAAGATGCTGTAAACGAAGCTATGCGTGACTGGGCAGCCCATCCAAACGATACTCACTATGTTCTGGGCTCAGCTTTAGGTCCTGCACCTTTCCCAGATATTGTACGCGAATTTCAGTCTGTAATTGGAAAGGAAATTCAAAAGCAGTGTGCAGAAAGAAACATTAAACCTACAGCAATTATTGCCTGCTGCGGCGGTGGTTCAAACTCCATCGGTTGTTTTGCCCCATTCATTGACCAGAAGGAACCAAGACTTATTGCAGTTGAAGCGGGTGGAATTGGTCCTGGAGTTGGCGAAAATGCTTCCCGCATGACAGGAAATGCCAGCCGCGAAGGAATTATGCAGGGCTACAAATCACGCTTTTTGCTGGATGAAGATGGCCAGGCCCTCCCAACCCGCTCAATTTCTGCTGGCCTTGATTACTGTGGAATTGGGCCTCAACTGGCCGCTTTGGGAAAATCTGGACGTGTAGAATTTACTTCTGCCCTGGACAGAGAAGCCCTGGATGCCCTTAAGTTTTTTGCTAAAAACGAAGGTGTTCTTTTTGCCATGGAATCTTCCCACGCAGGAGCTCAGGCAATCAAAATGGCTCCTACAATGAGTAAGGATGATGTAATCATTATTAATATGTCTGGTCGTGGTGATAAAGATATTTTCATCACAAGCCCAGTCTTCCGCCCTCAAGAATGGAAAAACTTCCTGGAAGCAGAACTTGAACGCCTAAATTCTGCAAAAGATATTCACGATGCAGATTTGATGAAAGACCATTAATTTTTTGAGGGGTCTGTCCCCCTGCATGGTACAATCCATTTAGGGGTCTGTCCCCCCACCATCATATTCAGGAGAAACTATGAACGAAAAAATAAAACTTATGTCACACCTGGTAGCCGGCTACCCAACAGATGAATATGCCCTCACCGCAGCCCGTGCCCTTATTGCAGGTGGAGCAGATATATTAGAAATCCAGCTTCCTTTCAGCGACCCAAGCGCAGACGGTCCTGCAATTCAGGGAGCCTGTACCCAAGTTCTTTCCAGAGGCTACAAAACTGCTGACGGACTAAAATTCATTGAAACAATTCACAAGGAATTCCCAGATATCCCAATCTATCTTATGAGTTATGCATCTTTGATTTACACTCCAGGCATAGAAACCTTCTGCAAAAAAGCGGCACAGGTCGGGGTAAAAGGAATGATTATTCCAGACCTCCCTTTTGATAATGATGAAGGACTTACAAAAGCCTGCCAGGCAAACGGCATGATAAACATTCCTGTTGCAGCACCTAGCATGAGTCGTGAAAGACTTGAAAAAATGGCTAAAGCAGGATTTCCTTACATCTATGCAGCCCTTCGCACTGGAATTACAGGCCAGGACACCCAAATTGACCAGGCAACTTTAGATTTTATTAAAGCAGTTGGTCAGGGCGGTTCTAAAGTTTACGGAGGATTTGGAATTTCCAATGGTCAACAGTCAGCTGCTCTGGGGCATTCAGTTGAAGCAGTAGTTGCAGGTTCAGTTTTTGTCCGCACCATCACTCAAAATCAGGATGATAAAGACAAGCTTTTCCAGGCTGTAGAAGCTAAAGCCCGGGAAATTACTCATTCAAACTAAAATTCAAAATGCACAAATGCAGACCTTACATTGACTAAGAAGTCTTAAAAATTTAAAATGTCGTATTTTATGGACTTCGAATTCATTAAACAAGTCATTCCGATGTATGTCGAAGCCGCAGGTCTTACCCTTCGTCTTGCTTTTATTGGAATCCTTTTATCAATCGTATTAGGTCTCATTTGTGCCCTTATAAAATATTTTAAGGTACCAGTTTTACGTCAAATAACCAGTATCTACATTGAATTTTCAAGAAACACACCACTGTTAATCCAGCTCTTTTTCCTTTATTTTGCATTTCCAAGAATGGGAATAAAACTTTCCTCTGTTCAGTGTGCAATTATCGGATTGACTTTTTTAGGTGGAAGCTACATGGAAGAAACATTCCGTTCAGCCCTGGAATCAGTTTCAAAAATTCAGATTGAATCTGCCCAGTGCATTGGTCTAACCCGCCGACAGATTACTCAATACGTAATTTTACCTCAGGCTATTTCAGTTTCAATTCCAGGCTTTTGTGCAAATATCATGTTTATGATAAAAGAAACCTCCGTTTTTTCTGCCGTAGCTCTGGCTGATTTAATGTTTGTTGCAAAAGATTTAATCGGGCTTTACTACAAAACAGACGAAGCCCTTACTTTACTTTGTATCTCATATTTAATCTTATTACTGCCTGTTTCAATTCTGGCAGCTTATACAGAAAGGAGATTGCGTTATGCACAGTTCGGAAACCATTAATGCAATCTTAGATGCTTTCAGTGTTCTTGGAATGGGAACCAATTTTCTCCGCCTTTTAGGAGGGCTCTGGGTAACCGTCTGGATTGCACTCGTATCAGTAGCTTTTTCAATCATCCTGGGTTTTGGTCTTGGAATGCTCATGACCCGAAAAAATAAATTCTTAAAGGCAATATGTAAAATTTACCTTGAAATAATGCGTATTATGCCTCAGATGGTACTGCTTTTTGTTGCATACTACGGACTTACAAGAATGTTCAACATTTCTCTTTCAGGAGAAGCAGCTTCTATTCTGGTTTTTACACTCTGGGGAACTGCAGAAATGGGTGATTTAGTCAGAGGCTCTTTAGAAAGCGTACCTCAGCACCAGTATGATTCAGGTCGTGCTCTGGGATTAACAGAACGTCAGATTTTCTTCTACATAGTAATTCCTCAGACTTTACGTTCACTTATTCCTTTAAGCATGAACTTAATTACCAGAATGATTAAAACAACTTCTCTTGTCGTTTTCGTAGGTGTAATTGAAGTTGTAAAAATTGGTCAGCAAATTATCGAAGGAAACAGGCTTACAAAACCAACTGCCTCAATCGCCGTTTACTTTGTAATTTTTATGATGTATTTCCTTGTCTGCTGGATTTTAAGTCTTCTTGCCAGATACATCGAAAAGAAACAGAAAAAATAAGGAATTAAATTATGGCTTTACTGGAAATAAAAAATATCGAAAAATCTTTTGGTGATGCAAAAATCTTAAAAAACGTATCTTTAAGCGTTGAAAAAGGACAGGTAATTGTCATTCTGGGGCCTTCCGGCTGTGGAAAATCTACCCTCCTGCGCTGTATAAACGGTCTTGAAACAATTCAGAATGGAGAAATCACTCTGGATGGACAGGTTATTTCAAACCGCAAAAAAGATATGCACTTAGTCCGCCAGAAAATTGGAATGGTTTTCCAGAGCTATGACCTTTTCCCTCATTTGAACGTTATGAAAAATCTTCTTCTTGGACCAAAACATGCCCATGACCTTAATCTGAATATGGATCAGGTTCAGAAAGAAGCAGAAATGTGGCTGGAAAGAGTTGGTCTCGCAGACAAAAAAAATGCTTACCCAAGAACTCTCTCCGGTGGACAAAAACAGCGTGTTGCAATTGTTAGAATGCTCTGTCTACATCCGGAAGTTATGCTTTTTGATGAAGTTACAGCTGCCCTGGACCCTGAAATGGTTCGCGAAGTTCTTGATGTTATGATGGATCTTGCAAACGACGGTAAAACCATGCTCATTGTAACTCACCAGATGGAGTTTGCCCGTGCAGTTGCAGACAGAATTATTTTCATGGATGAAGGCCAGATTATTGAAGAATCAGATCCTGAAGAATTCTGGACAAATCCAAAAACTGAAAGAGCAAAGAAATTCCTTCAGACTTTTGAATTTGAAAGCAGAAAACACAAATAATTTTAAAATTTTTTGAAAACTTATTGACTATTCTTCTTAGAGGCTGTATATATTATATATACCTACTAAACAAGTAGGTAAACTATAAAAACAAAACATAAATTAAGGAGATAATTCTATGAAAAAATCATTCGCAAAAACAATAATTGCTGCTGCACTTGTTCTTACAAGTCTTTCACCACTTGCTGCTAAACCAAAATTCCGTACATTGGATCAGATTAAAAAGAAGAAGACAATCAACATTGCTGTTTTCAGTGACAAAAAACCATTCGGTTATGTTGATGAATATGGTAAGTATCAGGGTTATGATGTTTACTTCGCAGAAAGAATTGCAAAAGATCTCGGAGTAAAAGTAAAATACGTTCCAGTTGAAGCTGCTGCTCGTGTAGAAGTTCTTGAAACTGGTAAAGTTGATATCACACTTGCAAACTTCACTGTAACACCAGCTCGTGCAGAAAAAGTTGATTTCACACTCCCATATATGAAATGTGCTCTTGGAATTGTTTCAAATGAAAAAAATCTTATTACAGATGTTGAACAGTTAAAAGGCAAAACTTTGATTGTTTCTAAAGGAACAACTGCAGAAACCTACTTCACAAATTTCTATCCAGAGGTTAAACTTTTAAAGTTCGATCAGTATTCAGAAGCTTACAATGCCCTTCTTGATGGACGTGGAGATGCTCTTTCAACAGACAACACAGAAGTTCTTGCATGGGCAATTGAAAATCCTGGATTTGCTGTAGGTGTTGAAACTCTTGGAGAATTAGATACAATTGCAGCAGCAGTATCAAAAGGAAATACAAGCCTCTTAAACTGGCTCAACGACGAAATCAAAGCTTTGGGAAAAGAAAACTTCTTCCATGCTGATTACGAAGCAACTCTCCGCGCTGTATACGGAGCTGAATCAAATGCAGATTCTCTTGTA
>CAMPAL010000004.1 GCA_946631855.1 uncultured Treponema sp.
AGTTAACTTTTCTAATCTTTTTTAAAAACTTTTTTGAAATTTTAAAATATAAATAAGAACCCTGTAACTCGTGATACATTCAATTTTTTTGATTTTATTGCAGCCCCAATTTCTATAGTATACATAAGGCAGATCTTATTCTCTGCCTTTTTTTAATGCAATTCTGAGCATGCCATTAAAATTTCGCTTTTTCGTTAAAATACAAAGAAATAGAATTGAATGTACAACGAGATACGTTTTCTAAACTCTTTTAAAAACTTTTTTCAAATTTTAAATATATATTTATGAACCCTTAACTCATTGTACATTCAATTCTTAGGATTTATTAAATGTATAACAGGTTGATAAAACATATGATACATTAAAACTCAGTTAAAGCCTTATAGAATAAAGAAATAAAAAGGAAATGTATCACGAGTTATTTTTTCTAAAATCTTTTAAAAACCTTTTTAAAATTTTAAAAATATATTTGAAAACATCTAACATGCGATACATTTAATTTCTTATGTTTAATAAAAATCCTCTTCTCTTCTTTTTATATAATACAAATCTAAAGCTAAAAGCGTAATGTATCACATGTTTCAATAACAAGGGATACATTAAAAGTCGTCTAAATCTTTATAAAATAAAGAAAAGCAGGGAAATGTATCACGAGTTAGGTTTTCTAAACTCTTTTAAAAAGGTTTTTAAAATTTTAAAATATAAATAAAAAACCCCAATCTCGTTGTACATTTAATCTTTTATGGGGCAAACTATAATCTCTTTCTATATTGAAATTAAAAATAAATAAGGAATTGTAAAGTGGAAGATACAATAGAAACTTGTTTTGAAACTCGTAATGATTTTCGAATGTTGGCGCCTTGGTCAGTAGCGAGAGGAATGCTTGCTTTAGGTGATGGAACAGAATCAGTAATAAAACAAAAAGAACATGCAGCCGCGATGATGAATTTGATTGAGAAAAATGTACCCGAAGTTACATACAATCAAACTTCAAGAAACGGAAAAACAACAAATGTAAGTGCGCCAAAATATAAGGCAATTTTTACAGATACAATGATAAAGGAAGCTGAAGCATATTATAATACTTTATCAGTTGAACGCGCCCATAAAAAGAGAATGGAAAATGTAAGGAAGTATTTTGAAACTTTTAAGCCAACTATTTCCCTTGGGGAAGCTCTTTATAGACTTTCTTTTTATTTAATCAGTAATAAAAATAATCTCGCAAAATCAACAAATAACTTGATTTCATTTGCAAAGAAACTGCTTTTGGAACAGCCAAATAACATGTTGGTTGACTCTGCAATTATGATTGGAGGTCAGGGTAAATCGACAATACAGCAGGGCTTGATTAGTGCAGTACGCAAAATGGGAATGAGTTCTTCAATGTGTCATTTGCCGTCTGTACAGGATGGAGTTCAGGAAGCATTTGTAAGAAACGAAGTCTGCGTTGATGATGAAACGACTTTTCAGAAATTGGATATTGATTCCTTGAATAAAATTTTGGATAAATCCGATGTTACAATAAAAGGAAAATATGTAAAAGAATGGCAGGCAAAAAGTATTTCAAACGTTTTGGTTGGTACAAACTTTTTGCCAAGCGATGTAAACACTCGCCGTTATTCAATCCGAATGGTTGATGAAAACTTTAGACTCCCTGCAAATTATGGAAGATGGACAATTCCTGGTAAAATGGGGGATGAATTTGGAGATAGTTATGATCTCGTAAAAGAATGGGTTGAAGTGGGTTGGCTACATTTGTTTTATTATTGCAACAAATATGAAATCCCGAAGTGCGATTTTGAAGAAGTTGCATTTGATTATAACCTACAGTACAGAATTAAAAAAGCATTTGACGCAATGGATAGTCAAACACCTGTTGCATCAATTGACGAATTGATTAAATTGATGGAACAGGCCGAAGGTGATAAAATTGATTACAGGACAAAATACAGTTTGAAAGGCAAGTTGTATATTTTGGCGAATCAATTAAAATTGAATATAACTGAAAAACATAAAAATATGTTTAGTATTTACGATTGGACCAAAGCAATGGAAATCGATGAAACTGATTTGGATGTTGACACTCTCGAAAGAGTTTATTGTTTCTTCCACAGCGATAGATTCGAAGGATTGTGTCAATAGAAAAATATAATTAAAGCTGTGATGAAAAAATCACGGCTTTTTCATTTTAAAAAAATGTTCAAGAATCCTATATTATTCACACGAGGTGAAGTATATGACATCAAACGTACATACATCAGGTATTGGACTTGGCGGAATTTTGTTTGTGATTTTTCTTGTAATGAAACTCACAGAGCATCTAAGTTTTTGAAACGGTCATTTTCCTAGATTCCTTCAATCAACTGAAGCATGGTGGGATGGCTGGTTTATGGTATTTTTACCACTCTGGGCACCGTTTGCAATTGCAATAGTGATTATAATTTTCATTTTGTTTCTTTTGAAAAGCTAAAAAAAATTTCACAAAAATAAAAAGGTTCCCTTTTTTCAGGAACCTTTTTTTAATCACTCTTCTTTTTCTTCAATCAAAAAATCAACGGTATTTTTCAGAATTTCTTTCAAATCATCTGAATAACCAAAACGCTTTTGATTCACTTCAATTGAATTGAAAATATTTCCATCTGCATGTCTTTCTGAACTTGCTTTCCAATCACAAATCATTTCAAGTAAGTCAATTAGATTCATTCCTTTAATTCCATTTTCAAAATGTTCAGGGTGATGTCTGTTATTTGAATAATGCCTGTCAAGCGCAGGTTTGAGACCTTCTAAAAATGATTTATACTCATCACTTCCATATGTACAATTTTTCAATTTTGGGGTGTAAGTATCGAATAACTCCTTTTCAACAGGATCTCCAATTTTATCCCAATCGTGGGAAACTTGCCTTTCAGATAATTCAAAAATACAATCATCCAAATAATCAGAGACTTTTTGAATATGAGCTTCTGTTTCTTTTGTGCTATCGTACATTTTCACTCTCCTTTTTTATTTTTGAAAATCAACTTTACAGAATGGCTTTCTTCAGACTTTACGATTTCCAAAACAGGGTTTTCTAAAATAGTGTCGTTACTACAATGATCGCATTCCGACAAAAGTTCAACACCGTGCAGTGCATAACCCTCGTGAGCTAAAGATTGAAGTTGGCCGCATAAATCAGCTACAGTCATTTCCATCATTTATAAATTCTCCTTTTTTAATAATTCTTCAAGTTCTTTTTCTGTAGGTTTTCTTCTCCACCAATCTTTTACATGTTCTTTGAAAATTCGTGTTTTCTCAGACAAAAAGAGATCCACATCTTTTGGGTCAAAATTATTGAGTACTTCCAAAACATCTTTTTGTTGTATCAAACAAGTTGCTTTTTCAAGCCCTTTCAAAACTTCATTTACTTTTAGAGGGTTTAATTCTCCATAATCATTATAGATATCATACAAAATCCTCTTGAAATATTCCTTTTCATTTTCAAGGGCTTCTTGCATTCTTTTTAAGCTTAAAAACTCTTCATACCCTTTCAATGTTTTTTCTGTAATGAGGAGTGATTCATCAAAAATTCCAATAGATGGAAAACCCAGTCTACCTTTACTTTTTGGCAACACTCCATTTATTTCATCAGATGCTTCATTGTTGAAAAACCCATCATAACCTAAAGATTGCAATATATCTACAAAAGAATCTCTTAATTCTGCATTTGAAAAACAATCCAGCCAATCTTCTTTTGACAAGACATCTAAAATTGGAAATCGAAACGGTTTTGTTTTCTTTCCCTGTTTTCTTAATTTCTCACACTTTTTAACCCAGTTTTTATATTCCACAGTATTTTTGGGTATTAAAAACATCGTTTTTTTTGGGAAACTTTTTGATGAAAAGAACCTATATTATAAGCATAATACAGGTTAGGAGGTACAAAGATGCTTGATTTTGAATTCTTATCGAACGAGTATGCTTTTGAAAAAGAAAAAGACGGAAATGTTTTGTATTTAGTTGGTATAAACTTCGTTCCAAAAAATAATGAACAGTATTTTTCATTTCAAGACGGAATCAATTTTGCAAAAGAAAATAATATACCCATTTCACCACTTGTTTTTGAGCAGGATATACGAAATAAGCTTTCTGAAATTTTGAAAGATTATCCAACCGTAATCCAGTTTTTATGAATTTTCAGATTTCAGTTCTTTCTCTTTTGAAATAGTATCTTTCATAAGTTGTTTTTTCTTTTTTATTTCGGATTGCTCTAGACCTTTCGGCAAATCGTCAAGAACAAGGTCATAATATGCTTTTTTAGAATATTTCTTTTTGTCTGCTATTGTTTCAGAATTCTTTTTCACATTTTGCAATAAATCATATCCGCAGAAAAAATATGTTAAAGCATCTATAAGATTATCTTCATCAAGATACTTGTTTGATTTATTTACTTTGTACATTTTTAATGCAAAGTCTTCTTGAGTTATATCACTAGGAACATTTGATAAAAGTCCATCTTTTCCACTTTCTTCAGACCAGCCAAATACAAAACCTTTCTTTGCATAATCTGTTTTCAAATCAGATTTTTTATTCTTTCTGTAAAAGAATTGTTGCTCTGCATATTCAACCAATCTTTTTCTCTCTTCTAGTAAATGCCGAAGTTTAATAACTTTTTCTTTTAACTCTATTCTTGTCATTATATTTTTAATTAGTTGGGGTTTAATCAAAGTACGTCAAGGGATAATTCCGATAACATTTAAAAAGCGCTTTTGTTTTATCTCTATCCTTATACCTTTGTCCGTGATAATAAGGTCTGTACATGTTTTTGTACATCTGTTCAGTGAGTACCATTTTGAATCCTTTTTAGAACAAGCTGTTCAAGTTACCCAACCATTGTTGAAAATAAGTTTCTAGGCCAACAAAAATTCCCAAATCTGAAGGTTCAGGAATATTTTTCAACAAAGGAAACCCCGGTTTGTAACTTTTGTTGTATTCTTTCAAAGTGAGATTGATAACTTTCGCGAGTTGTATATATGCATAAAAAGCATTTTGAATCTTCACAATTGTTTTTCTTTCAACTCTTTTTTGCATCTGCTCTTGATAAAACTCAAACACTTTTTGAATTTCATCATCTAGTTTTTTCACATAACCTGTATCTAAAATACCTTTTTGTTCTTTTTCATTTTTCTTTAGTTCTCTAATAAAGGTAGCTGTAAGTCTGCTTATATTTCTGAATCTGATTCTAAAAGTCTCAAAATCCTCTTCAAACAATTCATCAGAACTTTCTTTACCTTCAGACTCTAAAAGTGAAGGATAAAGTAAATGTTCCAAATCGTTTGTCAAAAGGCGGAATTCTTTTAAGATATTTTGTATTGAGACTTCTTCAGATTCTTTTAGTATTTGTTTTTCGATTTCCGATATTTTCAATGTTTCACCCTTTTCGAGGAGGAAAAGATTCAAAAAGAGTCTGAAGCTTTTCTTCTATATTTTTAAGTTCTTCGTGATCTTCATAATTCCAATTACGACTCAACCTAGAAATAACTTCAGCTCTCTTTCTATCTAAAACTCTATACCATTCGAGGGTTTTATTGATATTGCTTGAGCTGACTGTGTTTGAATTTTCAGGTTTTGCTTTCTTTCCAAACAATTTTGCAAATAAATTCATTTTTCCTCCAAAAAAGGTGAAACTAATTAAAAATTTTTAATTCTTTCAATTTCTTCTGGTGTAAGACTGAGTTCTTCAAAACTTGTGAAAAGAGGTATGTAAGAAACTTCTTTTGTGTACATATCTCTTGCATCTCCTACGAGTCTTATTATATACAAAACTGTTGCAACCCAATCATCACTTTGAGTAGAAGCTTTTATCAACTCTAAAGAATTCTTATCTCGAATACCCCAAGATCCTGAAGTAATAGCTTCACCCGGTTTAGAAAGTAGTCTTTTTGCGTATCTTACAGCAGATACACCTTTTAACGTCTGTCTATTGTAACTGTTTTCAACAAAATCTTTACACTTTAGAGGATCATTATTATTTCCAGTGATTCCCTTACTCCAGTAAACGCAATTTCTTAGTTGATGTTCATGTTTTTGAAACTTAGCAATTATAGAAGCATCTATTGAGTTTTGAGTATATGGTTCTAGATTTTTTCCTGTGTTTTTTGTTAAGTCAAAGCTACCAAGTATCAGCTTCAAAGGACTGCCAAATGCTTTTGCAGATTCCTGACTATAACTCAGGACATGATTGTTCAAAGCAGATCTAACATCTTTACCCTTTACAGCAGTTACCAAATCCCAAGGACATAAAATAGAGAGCTGCTTCGTATTCTGCAATACTGCTTTTATAATTTTTTTATAAAAACTATGTGAATAAGGAGGATTAGCAATAATCATATCAAACATTTTCTTTTCTCCGTTTTCAAAAAAGCTTTTCAAAAAGTCAGAATAGTTGAACCCCCATTTACCGTCTTTGCCCTGAGCCCAAAAGTACTCACCTTTAACAAGTTTTTCTTCTTTACCATTCTTGATTTTGAAATTACCTTTCAAAAACTTAGTGTCATCAATCTCAAAAAGGACAACTTTCGGATGAGTTGTACCAAACCCAGCTTTGTAAAACTCTTTGTACAATTTACGATAATAATTGCAAGTTTCTTTTGAAGCAATTATAGTTGCATGGCCTCCGCTCATTACAAACTGACCGAAGTTCATAAAATTGCTAGCAGCCCCTTCACCTGTCCAAGGAGTCTGAGTGAAATCAGAAAGATCACCATCTTTGTATGTACCAAAAAAATTGTATACATTTCCAAGGATCAGCAACTCTTTACATTTAGGAAGATTATCAATTGGCAATTTGTAACATTTGAAATCTTCAAGTTTTGGCTCTGTGTAGTTAATCATATTTTGTACCTCTTATGATTCATAATATAGGACTACTCTTTTGAAATGTGTTCAAAAACTTTTAAAAGCATCAACTAAAGTGTTTTCCCAAAATGTTTTGCTTTTATTATTTACGTTCTCATCTAGAGTTTCCATTCCGACGAAAATAAAATGTTTATTCATTGAATCATTTTCTTTCAAAAAAGGCGAAATCTTTTTATCCAAACCCAACCAACAAAAGAAAACATTTTCATTTTCAAAAGGCTCGATTTGTTTATCACAAACAGCCTGCCCATAAATCTGAGCCGCGTACCCGTTTTTAATTATTTCTTTTGATTCAGGATTCCAAAACTTTACCTGAATTGCAGACTTTTTAGATTCATTCAAACAATCAACTTTAGCAATCAAATCGACTCCAAAGTCAGGGGTTGAAGACAACTGTACATCTCTAAAAGTGTACAACTTTCTATCACCTTTTGAATTTTTCAAAACCAAAGTTTTTATATCAGTCAGCAAAGTGTAAAAGAAAAATTCACCGACAAAACCTTTGAAAAAGTCTGTCAACTTTTTTGAATCTCCTTTGAAGTCAGGGTTTTTTGACAAAAACCATTTTTCAAAAGCAATTGATTTTTCTTTTGTCCACTCAAAAAATCTTTTTGCATTTGAGACTTTCAAATCTTCAAAATCTAGGGTTTTCAAAAAGCTGGTAATTTTTGCGTTGTAAAAAACTTCTTTTTTAGAAAACTTGTAAACTGCCCTGTTTTCCCAATTATTCATACTTACCTCTTTTCTCGCAAAGCTCTCTCCAGCCTTTTGGATTTCCGTTTATATCTTCCAAATAATCTCCGACTTTTTCAAAAAGACATTTTCGAATTACATCGTTGCACAAATAATCTTCTGTATCAAATACTCCATTTATTTCTGCTTGATGAGCCATACAAATACCGAAGATTCTTTCAAAAACATAAGATTTATTTGGCAACCCCAAAATCATCTCTTTTAGCTTATCAAGCTCTTCTTTTGTCGACATCCAAAGTTTTTCAATTTTATCTGTTTCAGAATCTAATGGTTTGTCAAAACCTGTACCTGTACCGGTGTACAACTCCTCTTTTCCGTCATCTCCTCCTCCTTTTCTGTTTTCAGGACGTACTTCGAAAAAGTGTACATTTCCATAACCGTAATAGCTGTTTACAAAAGTTCTGAACCGGCCAACTTGATCTTCATTTTTTGTTACGAAGTAAACATTTGCAGACTTTTTAAGTCTTTCGTCTTTAGACTTTTCTCTTTCTTTTCCAAGCCTTAGAGTTCTTCCAATTGTCTGTACATATCTTTTGTAGTCCTGCTGATTCAAATCATGATTTTCGGCCTCTGTGAAGATTACACAATCTGTCAAACCGGAAATATCGATTCCTTCGATCAATTGACGAATGTGAAGTACAAAGCAATTCCCTTCAAACTTTTGAACCTCTTTGGTAAAATCTTGAATTGAGCTTATACTTTCATCTCTAAAACCTTCTTTTGAATCTGTTGAGAAAACCTTATTTCCCAAAGCTTCAAGCTCTTCTCGAATAGTTTTCAACTCTTCAATAGTTCTCAGGGTTACCAAAACTTTATGTTTGATATTTGGGTTTTCATTAATTGCATTCTGCATCAAATTCTCAAGCAAATCAGGAGTAATGCCATCTGCTTTTGCAATTTTTACCAAAGGAGGGCAAATTACGTTTTCTTTAATTGCATCCGGGGCAGGTACGAAAATTGTGTAAACTTTTTTATGATTTTGATGCCTTGCTTTTTCTCCCCAAACTCTGTTTCTTCCATTCTGAGTAGCGTACAATTCATCTGTAATATCTGAATTTGGAGTTGCGGTTACAGCGTATACACTTGTAGAGAAACTTTCCAACAAATCCAAATCAATGATTGTATTTTCTGAAATTTTGTTTTGAATCAAAGTATACTGTTTACATTTATTCAAAACATGCGTTCTTGTAGTTTCCGTATAAAGCTCTTTTTCCTCATCAGAGAGCTCCTCATATTCCTCTGCAGTTACAGTTTTTTTGTACTGAAAAAGAATTCTATCTTCTTTTGAACGATTCACAACATCAGGAAGAATTGCAATTTTGTGGGCTTCATCCAAATAAGAGCAAATCTGATATGTATCTTTTGCTTTTTCAAAATGAGCAAACTTGTCAATAAACTTCCACAAAGACTTATGGCAAGTCGCGACTAAACAAATTTCCTTGAAATCTTCAACATTTTGTTTTGCGAAATCTTCTGAATTTTTCTCAAGAGTATTAAGCTCACTATAATTATCCCCTGAATCAGAGGAACAAATGTAAAAATGGAGAAGACTTGTATCAACGCCGTTAACGTTAACAAGAATCTGCAACATATCGTTTACAGTCTGCTGAGTCAACTTCAAAATAGGACTTGAGATGTTTATAATCAAAGGTTTATCACCTTTCTTCCAATTGCGAATTCTTTTCACAACATCTTCAAAAATAACACCGGATTTACCATAACCAGTCGGCATGCAAATTGTACCGAAATTCTGTCCTGTTTCAGCAATTCGATATTTGTAATTTTTATTTTCGTTGAGCTTTTTTACAAGCCAATCCATCTTTGCCATTTTTAATTCCGCACCTCTTCAACTCTTATAAAATTTCAAATATAATATAGGTGAAAAACTTTAAAAATACTCAAAAATTTTAGTATTTTTTTTTTAAACAAAAAAATCCGAAAGTTTTTTACACCTTCGGACTTTTTTTAAAGATTGTGATTTCTGAACAAAAGCTTAACTGTATGGTCTTTGGTTACTTTTATTTCCAAAGTTGGGTTGTTTAATACAACTTTGTAATCACCGGTTTCCGTTACAATCTCAAGTGCGTGAATAGCGTAACCTTCGTGAGCCAACGATTGAAGTTGGCTACACAGATCAGCTACAGTCATTGGTTCCTTTTCTGTCATTTTAACTTCTCAAATAGGATTTCACTCCGGGCTCTTTTTCCAAGGCTTTTCGATCCACAAGATAAACACCTTCGATTCTTGGATCAGAAGGATCCATAAACATTGTAAATTCCCTTTCGCAATATCCAACACCGAAGGCATGGAAGCCTCCATTGTTAAGATCGATTACGGGAAAAGTTTTTATTGAAACATTTTCTTTATACCATTTTGCAGGATCATCAAAAATGCCTTCCCAATTTTCTACCTTTGTACCAAACTCTTTGCAGAATGCAATTTTCTCTTCTGTAGTATTTCTATCGATATAGGCTCCCATATTTTCCTCCTACTCTACAATTTTGTCAAGTTTGAAGCGTCTGAAGTTTTTCATATTCTTTGAAATCAGGCCGTTTAATTCTGCTGCTTTACTCAGGATGGCTTCCCTGTCCTCACAATCGTGAAGTGAAATACCCATTACAGAATCGTCTGCAATAATATCAAGAACGAACAAATCCTTTTCTTTGATTTCCCTGTTTTTGATTCAGGATACTTAAAAGTATGTTCCTGCAAACGTTTGAAATCCTTTCCTGTGTGTGCCGGAGGAATTGCAATGCCCTTTAAGGTCTTGCCTGTATCCACTGCGGGTTCCTTTACTGCATAAGTAAGGTAGTCCCCATATCCGTCCCAGTAGTCAGGCCATCCCCCATCGTATTGATTTTGGTGACAAAGGGTACACTCCTCAAATAACAGCAACCAAACGTATTGGCTCCCATTTTCTTCATTTCAGGAGCCTGATATGTATAACGTACATAAATCTTTGGTCCTTCGTAATCATTAATGCCTTTCAGCATCTCTTTGTTACCTTTAATATTCATATCAACCTCCTATTGCATATATTCCCTTATGTAATTTTTTACGGCTCCAGTTCGAAGAGTCATTCCTTTTATTTTTGAAAGACCTTCCACTGTATCCAAATACCAAACATTGATCCACTCAGGACCCACAACGTATGTAATTCGATCATTCTTGTTTCTGTTCTTTTGGTTATCCACTTCCCTTACGACAGGAGTCACTGGTTTACTTGCGTTTCGTTTATCCCAATAGCAGTTAATTAACTTTCCCCCTGTAATCTTGTAGATAGCTTTATCCATTGGGGTCAATTCATCCCAACCTTTATAACCCCTAGAAACCTCATCACATACAAAATTGGTTGCATGGACTTCTTCTGATTGAACTGAATCCTCTCTGTAGGGAATTTCTTCAATGTTTGCCTTATTACTTACATATCTGAAAGATTCTGTTTTCATTACTTTGAGATTGCTCGGAAAACCTTTTGCATTTTCAAAGGCTTCCTCAGGAGTTTTCTGATTAATTTCAGACATAACCTGATGACGAGCTCTCAGATAAGTCGTAATGTACAACTTTTTAATCATGTCAGCAACGCTCTCATCATATGTCTCATAAACTCTGTTACGCTTGCAAAAACGCTTTGCATCTCTTTTTGCAATTTCTTTTAAAGTCTTTTCACTTTTCATTTCCAAACTCCTTCAAAAACAACAGGTTTCAATTCCATATTTTTGATTCGATTGTGAGTATTTTTCAAAGATTTTTCAACTACAACAATCTTTAAGTCATCAATTGGAAGATTTAACTCTTTTGCAATTTTGTTTTTAAACTTCAAAGCTGTTTCGATATAATGCATTCTTCGAGGACCCAAAGAAAATTGCCCATTTTTGGTATAAGCCCAACTTTTGGAGTAAACTCCAAATTCACCCTCATAAAAAAGGCCCTGAGCTCGAAATTCGTGATAAAATTTAACATGCTTCAAATCTTTATCATTTACCAAAATGTAAAAAGGCGGTTTCATTCGTTTTCTCATAATACCTTAAATCCTTTGCTTTAATTTTCACAGGAGCTATAGTTTATCCCATTCTTGTACTCCTCTCTAATACGATAAATAATATAGGGTAAAGCATTGACAAAGATTCACTAAAAGTTGACAAAATTCAAGAGAGACTAATTGAAAACATGAAAAGTCTAAAAGAGCAAATATTATATGTTCGAAAAGTATTAAATGAGAGAAAGCAAAGGTTACTTGAATTTTTAGACGATAAATTTTATCTTGTTCGAAATCAGAAAACATCAAAAGCGGATAAAGGAAATTCCTACTGGAAACATGCACGCGCAGGGTTTACTTTAGGCTTATTAGAATCAAACAAAATGGATGGGTTTTTAATTCCAAAGAAGGGATATTCAGACAAAGACTTTATAGCTTATGTTTTTAATTCTGAATTGAAAAAAGATATTGAAGATAAGGAAGTGATTGAAGCTTTAACATATTTTCTATGTGGTTATGACCATTTTAAGACTTGTGAAGAAGCTGTCAAATTGGATAAACCTAAAATCCCTGTAAACAACTATTACGATATAGCAAAAGAAAATCTATCCGTCGAAACGGAGGATGAAATTGGATATATAGCGGAAGAAGAACTAGATAAAAAGAGAGACTTTGTAAAAGCTGTTTTGGAAAACCACGAAGTACCTAAATTAAAAGATCTTTAACAGTTTTCTCATCTTCCAAGTCCGCCTGTAAGTTGAAGAAATCAAATTCACCTGATTTTATCATCTGAATACCCTCTTTAAGAGATATTGTTGAGTTTTCCTTGAAAACCAGGTAAAGAACCTTTGTATTCTCCTCTGTTGTGAATCCGTAAGTTTCATTTAATTTCTTCATTACCTACCTCTAATAATAATAATATAGGTTAAACATTTAGTGAAAGGAGTGAAAATATGCAGTATGATCTTAATCTTGCTAGAAGTTTTTGTGAGTCTGTGAAAGAGCTTGCAGAGGAACTTGGCTTAAACGTTTTCGTTGTAACAGACGGTGCCAGTGCTATATCAAATAATGGAAATGATTGTGTGAGATTTCATAGAAAAATGCAAGTGAGGTGGGAGAAAGCTCACGGATATGACCCTAATGAAGACTGGGGCAGTCAATTATGATTCTGACTGAACAACAATACGAAAACCTGTATCGAAATTATTTTCACGGAGCAAAAACCGGTAAACTTGAAAAAGCCGATAGTTTTTACGATTATTTTTATTTGACAAACTCTTTTGTATATGCAGCTTTATATGCTTGCTCTGAAGACCCTTTAATTGGCAGAGTTTATAGATTCACTTTAAAAGAAGGGCTGAATATTTTCAATGCACATTCAAAAAAAGATATAGAAAAATTGCGTTTATACTTTTTCAAAAACAAAACACAAATTAGCAAGGATTGGTATTGGAAGGGTTTGGAAAAAGAGGATTGGAACAATATTATCACAGATATTAACAACGGTCTTTTTATAGAAGCAATCAAAGCCTGTAATTTTGATGGATTTTTCAATTACGAATGTGCAAAAGAATATAAAAAGAATTTCGAGGTTGAAAAAGGAAAAAGAATACCCACAGCTCCAACAATTGGAATTTTTGATATCACGAAATTAAAGCAAAGAGAAATTATAAAATATGAAAATTATTTTGATTATAGGGACTTCACAAGAGAATATAATTTTGAAAAAAATTCTTTGATAAATGTAGTTGTAAAAGCAAAAGAAAGAGATCAAGATCCTTTTGAATTAGGAAAAGATTATATACAAACAAAAGGCTTTTTCTTAACAGAAAAGGATTTAGATTTTGCAATAAAATTTGACCCATTAAAAGAAAAGTATAAAAGAGATAGATTTGAAGATGAAATATACAAAAAGCTGCAAGAAAAGGAAATCTGTTTTGATTATTTGAGCAGGGGTTATTTTTTAACTAAACAAAAGCAAGTGAAATGCTTTTTTGGTAAAAGACAATTACAAGCTTTTGTTAAAAAGTACAACTTAAATGAAAGTCTTTTGGAAAATTACGAAAATTATGAAAGAGATAAGAGTTACAGAGTTTGATGTTGAAAAACTAAATGAAAATATGAACTATAAACTTGGAGAAAGTCATTTTGTATGCTTTGAAGATTTAGAAAATCGGGCCTTCAATGCGGGTGCAGCCAGTAAAGAGTTTCACATTGCAAATCTTTTGAATGAAGTTTATAAAAAGACAAAAACAGAATATTTAGAAAAACTTTTACTTCAAATTTCTGAAGCTTTACAAAATTATGATATCAAGGATGTTACAGACTTAAATACTTCAGATTTTCACATTTATAAAACTCAGGACCACTACATTTCAAATGCTATGTATGCTCCAACTTCAAAGCAGATAATTCTTTTTGTAAATGCAAAGTGTTTACAGGATATAAAAGATTACAAAAACATTTCGAACATTTTAAGTGAATTTAAGAGATTTCTTGTACATGAAGATACTCATAAACAACAAGATGAAAAATCTGCAGGGAAATTTTTTAATTCAAAAAAGTATATAAACCCTGATTCACAGGAAGAGTACATAAATCAAAGAGTTGAAATAGATGCATATGCGAGACAGTATGGATCAGAATTGAGAGAACTTTACCCTGAAGAAAATACAGATGATTTATTCAAAAGAATTTTTTCTTTGAATATAAAAAGAGAAAGATTGAAAGAAGATTTGGAATATATACTTAGCCATTTAACAGTAAAAAATCAAAAATTCTTTTTGAGAAATATTTATGATTATTTAGAAAATGAGGGGACGTAATTTATGAAAAAATATAATGGAAGTTTTAAACTTGGAGAATCTCATTATCAAAACCCTGAAATTGTAGAAAACGGGGTAAGAAAATATTACCCTGCAAGATTTTCTAAAGAATTAGCAATATTTCGCGTTTTTTCAGAAGCTTACAAAAAAACAGATACTACTTTTTTAGATCAAATGATTATTGATATTTCGGAAGCTTTGCAAAATTATAATACTAAAGATGTAACAAACTTAACCATAGGCGATTTCGGAGTATATATTCAGGATGGGGATTACATTCAGTCTGCAATTTACAATCCTATGACAAAAAAGATAAACATTTTTATAAACAGGAAATGTTTAGACCATATAAAAAACTATCAGAATATTCCAAATATTTTGAAAAAGCTTCGAGCTCTTTATGTACATGAAGATACTCATAAACAGCAGGATAATTCATCTAATGGAAAATTTTTCAATGCAGGTGCTTATAAAAAAGTAGATATAAATGATTCAGAATCTATCAAGGGTTATTTGAATCAGAGAGTTGAATTAGATGCTTATGCTAGGCAATACGGTTTTGAATTAAGAGAACTTTACCCGAACGAAAGTACACAGGATATTTTCAAAAGAATTTTTAATGCAAATATTGAAAACGAGGATTTGAAAAATAATTTGATTGCTGTATTCGATACATTAACAGATAAAAATAAAAATTTCTTTTTAAGAAATTTATACGATTATATAAATGGAGAGGAATAGTTTATGAGAAACAAAAAGATTATTGCATTTGATTTTGATGGAACAGTTTGTGAGGATGAATTTCCAAAAATAGGAAAACCAAAACTAGATGTCATTCGCAAATTAAAAGATTATCAAGATTCCGGAAAAGCAAGCTTAATCCTTTGGACTTGCAGAAACGGGGAGCATCTGGATGAAGCCTTAATTTGGCTTGCTGATAATTTTGATTTGATTCCAGATGCTGTGAATGAGAATATTCCTAGTTTAGGGTTTAAAACAAGTAACAAAATCTTTGCGAATGTTTACTTAGACGACAGAGCTTTAAATGTCGCTGACTTTTAGGTCATTCACCAGCCCCCATTCACTCATCTCAACCCTTGCCACCCAGGCAGGGTAAAAAGTATTCCCTTGCCTATCAGCAGTTCGCGAGTTTACCCTCTCTACCATTCTGCCCAAAAGATTTTCATTTTCGCAAGTTGTATCATATACAATCGCAACGCAGGTTCCGTTTGCTACAACATCCTCAGGGCTTTTTATCCAAACACATTCTTTATTTGCCAAAGTCTTTTTTGCAAGCTCAAAGAATTCTTTTTTGTATGTAACAATTGCGTATTTTACATTTTGGCCATTTATTCCATACCAACCAAAATCCTGCTTACAGTACATTTCAGGCAGACTCACAATATCTTTCAAAGAGTGAAGGTTGTAAAAATATTCTCCTGCTTTCAACATTTTTTTCCTTTAGTTTATTCCAATACCATGCTATAAGTCTGTCCAAAAATATCAGGTTTACAGAAATAAAATTCTCCTTGTACCCCCTGAATGATAAAATCCCCAATTGAAGCAACGTGCTTTGCTTTTCCGGTTTTTCCATCTTCCAAAGTACGAATTACCAATTCTCCATCCTCAAGAAAAACATTCCCTTCTGCGAAACTTTTAATTGCATCGAAATTGTCGCCTGTCCATTTCATTGCCAAAATCTCAACAGGCTTTTTCTTAAACAATGTAGGTTCTTTTGTGTAATCTAAACTCATTTTATTTTTTCTCCTTTTTATCTTCAAACCATTCCAAGAAAATCTGATTCTCAAATCCTCCGTTTCTTTCTCTTTTTTCTTTTACAGCTTTTTCAAGGTCTTCAATTTTGAAGTTTTCTACCTTCATCAATTTTGTAAACACTTCAAAAACATCTGCAAATTCTTCAAGTACATCTTTATCTAAATCTTCACACTCTTCAAAGCTTAAAGGTTCTATATTTGAAAGGTGTATACCATTTTCAAGAGCAGCTTTCAACTCAACAGCTTCCTCAATAAGTTTATTAGCCAATTGTTTTGAAAAGTCAGATCCATGTAAAGGATGTGCCTTAAAAGCTTTGCCCTGCTCCATGAGAATATTTGGAATTTTATCTCTTACAAGTTTGTTTGTAATTTTCTTTTTCACAGTTTTTATCCTTCCAGACTTTCACACAGGGTTTGCAAAGTATGTTGACCTAAAGCAAAAGCCTCAAGTTTTTGAATTGAATCCCAAACATTTCTTACAAGTCTTTGAAACTCATGTTTGTCGTTCATAAGGTTTTTATCCTTCGGAAACTTTTTGCGCAAATGTTTGTTGATAATTCCTATATGCTTTATGTATCTATAGATTGCAGAATCCATTTCAAGAGCTTGTGTGTAAATATCTCCATTCATGAAAATAAATATAGGAAAAGGCAAAATAAAAGCCGAAGCTTTTTACACTCCGGCTTATTTGTTACTACTTTTTTAAGTTTTATGCCTTATAGGTATTGTAAACTGTTCCAACAGGATTTTCAGCTGTTCCCTTATAAGTATCCTTAAGATTGATAATCTTAATGATTGAGAGGTACTTCTGGTTCAAGACTGCTCTATCACCGAAGTTAGCCAATCCTGCGCGAGTATAGAATGTTGGATACTCGAGCTTGTTGCTTACGAATGGAATCAAAGTTCCGTAAACGATTGCAACGTCATTCTCAACTTTGTTGTTCTTGTGAACACAAAGGATCTCGTCATGAGGAATTACCTCAATTGGAGCCTGGTACAACTCAATACCGTCCAACTCACCGAACTTGAATACACCAGTTGCATCCTGAACACCCTTTGCCTCAAAACCATTGTTCATCTTGAGATAAGGAACTGTAGAAATACCACAAATCATCTTATCTACTGAACCGCGGTTGATATCACTGTAAAGTGCAGCTGAAGCAAGTGAGATTGCACTAGAGAATGTCTGTGCGTTCTGCTGATAGCTGTCCTTTGTACCTGCGTTGATATCTTTACCTTCAGCGTTCAAAACTGTTGCATAACCTGCATCGAACTCAACGTGATAAGCCTCTGGGTTTGCACGAGCAAAGTCATAAGCTTCCATAAATGCAGCGTAATCCATCTGCTGGTGGATTGTGTCAGCTGCTGCTGTAAGAAGGATATCGTCAATCTGAGTATTGAATGAAGCATCCAATGTAATCTCAGAAAGCTTTGTCCAAGAAACACCGATTGATGTTCTATGTGGACGGAGCTCATAAACAGACATATCCAACTGAACTTCACCGAGGTGACGTCCTTCGTAATCAGTCTCAGAATCGAATCTTGCAACTGCGTTGATTGACTCGATCTTTACATTCTCATCTTTTGGAGTTCCAACAACTTCAACAGAAACAACACCGTCAGTAACTTCCTGTTTGATTTCAACACCATAGTATTTTCCAACTACGAGGAACTCAAATGTGTTTGGATCCTGAACAGCGATTGTATCCTGCTCATTTGTTCCGTTATAAATCTTTGTGAAACCAGGAACATATTTGTTACCTGTTTTTCCAAATGGAGCTGTATTGAAAGTTACCTTTGTTCCTTCAGCTGAACCATTTGCAAGTTCACCTGCGAAACGAGTCTCTTTTGTCTCATAAGCAGACTTTCTAGCATTTGTGTTTGTAGAAGAGTTTCTTGCTTTATACTGTCCACCATAAGCTGGGTTGTGTCCATTGTATCCGCCAACTTCTGTGTCCTCTCCAAACCTACCGTTCTTGAATCCATAAGGATCATCAGATGTACCATATCCTCTTGAGCGTTCTGCGAAAAGGTTGTTTGGATCACCGATGCTCTTTGAGAAGAATGGCTTTACATAATAAATCGCATCTCTAGCGGTTTCCATCGCATATTCAGAGAAAACATTACCACGGTTGAGGTTTGTCATTGTCAACTGAACAAGTCTCATCATATTTGCAGGAGCCATTCTCTGGAACTCCGCTGAAGTTTCCTGCTCATTCAACTGCCTCATATATCTTGCCTGGTTAGTCAAGTTGATAGCAGCATTCTGACGAGTTTTAGCCTCTGTAATCTTGCTCAACTCACCCTTAAACAAAGGATGGTTGTCCCAAACTTTAGCAGCCTTCTCAGCGCGCTGTGCCTTTTCATTCAACAATTTTACAGCTTCTTTCTTTGAAATCATCTTCTCTGAAAGGTTAGCCTTTTTCTGTGCCATATTAAGCATTTCTTTTTTTCTCCTTTTTGATTTTTGAATTTTTACAACTTTTTTTTATAAAAAACTTTTTTTACAACTTGAGCCTATTCAACACTCTTTTACAAGTTTTTTAATTCTGTTTTTCTTTTTTGTCAGCTTTCATATCTATTCAAGATAAATTTAAAATTAAAAAGAAAAAACAAAAAGTTTTTCAAAATTCTTTTTCTTATAAAATATTTAGTGGAAAAAAAAAGAACGATTTTTTTTTAAAATTGGGAAAAAGACTAATTTTTTAACATATGGCAAGTAGTTATTTATTGGATCAAAGTAAAAGAATTACAAGTCCTCAAATCCCTGAATTAAAATACGGGGAAATTGCTCCTGAATGCTTAAAAAACATTGGATTTACTTTTAAAGAGGATTTTACGGAAGCAGCCAAAGAGCTTGAGGATTCTTATGATGAAATTTTCAAACCTGTAATAGAAATTCTAAATAGTTTACTAAAAGCTACCGGTATAAAGTTTCCATCTGATCCTAAAAAACTGAGAGAACAACTTATAGTTATAGATTCCATGCTTACTTTGTTACAAGCAAAAGTAAACGCTGAAACCTCAACAACAAATGAAACCGGAAGTTCTACAAGTACAGATGGTAAAAAAGATGAAACAAGCTCAGTTATACAGGAATTATCCTCAATGTTGCAGAACTGGTCATATGCATATACTCACGTAATACCTATGAGAAAAAGTTCTCCAAGAGTTGACATGAAAATAGGGGGAGAATTAAAAATAGATTTTGCATATGGCAAATGCAATTTATTTAATGCAAGAAAAGAAGTTTGGGAACCTTTAATGAAAATAAAAAGTAAATTATTTCCTACTACTACCGGGTTTTCTTATCCTGGCCATGAGAATGTAACAGGACTTTCTACAATACAAGGAATAGATGTTCCTTTTTTAAATGCAGCTTTTCCTGCCACCTTCTTTACGCTTATGAATGAGACAGCAAAGAAGGAGAAGGTATTTCCTTTTCAAGAAGAATTAAGTCTTCAATCTGAAAAAGGTGTTCTTGGAAGATCTCTTTCAGGAGCTGTTGATAGTTTGAAAAAATCAGCAAAAGAGGCAATCAGTGAGTTAAAAGAAGGGGTTTCAGAAGTATTTACAGGCAATTCCGAAGGGGGAGATAAAAAAACTGGAAATAATTCAAAGGGAGGTACTACAGAAACCCTTTCTGAAGAAGAACAAAAAAAAGCAATAAATAACAAATTAAAAGAACAAATGAATGGTATAACATCAGTAAAAGATAATTTGGCAAGAATTATAATGAACAAGCCTGCAATTACAGCTTATATAAATGAACAATTTTATCAAAAAAATTTTTGTGTTATGAAGGACAACAAACTCCAACCTACAAAGTCTTTTATGTTCAGGCTTGGTTATCCTCAAATGTTTGCATATAGGGTAGAGGATCTTTGCAAAGCTAATTCAAATAGAATATCTTTGAATGAGGTTCTTCCTACAAGTGTTGATATAACTTTTGATTTTTCCAATACAGATGAGGCAGGAACTCCAATGTCAGGTCAATTGGCTATAAAAGGATTATGGACTTTGAGAACTTCAGGTGGTTCATTAAATCTTTGGGAAGCTTAAATTAAAGGAGTTATTAAAAAATGAATTTTAATTTAAAACCAACACGTGTAAAGAAATTTTCTATAGGGGATAAAGTTATAATCCAAAACCTAACAAATGCCAGTTTAAATTTATACAACAAAGCAAAGTTAGCAGGATATGGTTTTATACATTGCCCCTGCAATATAAAAGCTAATGTTACAAGCACAATAATACAAGCTTTCGGGAACGGATATCTTTTAGATACAGGATTTTTCAAATCAGTTGCACATCCGAATGATTTAAGGAAGGTGTAAAATGCCGAGCATTTCAGATTTAGGAACAAAAGCATCAGAATTAAACAGCGCAAAAGAAAATGTAAGTTTTGCTGTAAGGCAAAAACGGATTGATTATGCAAAAACGGAAAAAGATGAGAATCAAAAACTAAAGGATGCAGAAAAGCAATTAAAAACTGCTCAAAAGAATTTAAAAAATGCAAACAAACAACTTGAAAAAAGTAAAGAAAAATTAGAAAAAATCTCAAATACATCTTCTAATACATTTGGTCCTTTAACTCAACAAGAATCAAATTCTCAACAAACTTTAGAAGCTTTACAAAAAGAGAATTGGCAAAAAAGTTTTATTGCGAATAATGCTCAAACTCAATATAATAATGCTGAAAATAATTACAATAAAGTAAGTGATGAAAAAGAAAGAAATCTTCAAGCTGTTGAAGTTCGTTCAACAGATCTTATAAATCAAGCAAACGGTAAATTTGCAGCAGCAGACTTAGCCTATAATTTTACAAAAGCAGCTTTAAGAAATGAATATGGAAAAAATATTGAAAGCGTTGCAAAATTCAATTCTGATTTGAAAAATGAATCTTTTGATTTAAAAAACGCAAATTTTACAGAAAACCAAAGTAAAAATATTTCTAAATTCAAAGTGCTTTCAAAAGAGAGTAGATCGCTTGAGCGTGAAATGCTTGTTGGTTTAAGGGTTCAGACATTTGGAGAAAATGAAGAAACAAAAAAGAGAATTGAAGAAGAAAAAAAGAAATTAAGGGATGACTATGATAAAAATTACGCAGCTGCAAAAACCACTGAAGAGCAGGAAAAATTAAAAAACGATTTTGAGAAAGAAAATCAAGCACTTGAAGATTTAAAGAGTGTAAGAAGATATGATTATCAAGATTTAAAAAATTTTCATGAAAATGATGTTTTATCAAAAGGCGAATCTTTAAAACAAGTAAAAGAGGATGCAAAAACTCAAAAGAATGCCTTAAAAGAAAAATACAACATAAAAGAATATGAAAAGGAAATAGCGGCTCTAGGTCAAGAAGGGGATGATGGTTATGATTATGAGAAAAAAGCGGAAATTGATAAAAAATATAATATAGATGAATATAAAACAAAAGTAAAAGAAATAAATTCAGTAGTTTCTGAAGCAAGAAAAGATTATTGGAATGCAAAATGGGAATATACAAAAACCAATTTTTCAAAACAAGCCTGGAAAAACGCATTCGATGAAGCAAAAAAGAAATTCGAAGAAACAGGCGAATTAACAATCCTCAATAGAAAAAGCGAAGTTGAAAAGGAAATGAAAAATGGTTTGGATTTAGGTTGGGATGAAAGCGAAGATGCAGCTGAACAATGGGGTGACTTTTTTTCTCAATTAGGATCCAATGCTTTAGATTCTGTAAAAGATACTTTTACTAACGCAGGTAAGCAAGCATGGGAAGACCTTTTAGATTCTATTATTCCAACTTTTAGTTTAAGTGGAGGAGAGGAAGAGGAAAAACCTTTAGTTATTCTTGAAAGTGATATAAAACAGTATGATGTTTTTAAATCATCCAAAAAAACAGAAATAAAAACTAAAGAAATCAAAAACAGAGAAGTAGGTTTTTATGTAACCCCTGAAAGAAACCTTTGGTCTTATATGAACAAAATGGCGGATTCAACATTGGATAATTCCAATGCATTTGTTCGTCTTTTGGAAGCAGACCCTTTTTTATGTTCTCAAATGTTTAATCTATACGTTTTGGACAACCCGGAACAAGAAGCGGAAGATTATCATAAAAAGTCCAGACTAATGAATTATAGATTGAAAGGAATGGATATACCGGAAGTAAAAAGGTCAGTTGCAAATATTCAATACGGTACAAATTCTTTAAGTCTTTTAAATAATTCTATACCTCAAATGGATTATAAAGCTACATGGACTCTTATTTGTAATAAAGAATTAACTACTCTGACAGACCTTTTAACAGAAACAGGTTCTTCTTTACAATTATTAAAAGATAAAAATTTTAAAATAAGCGAGGATGGAAGATTAACGGAAGAAGATGCAACTAGTACATGGAAAGCAAATACAACCTATAAAGAAGGAGCAAGCGAAATAAATTCTCAATGGTTCAAAAAAGACACTTATACAAAAAAGGAATTTGAAACAATTTACGATTTAAGCTCAGGTGCAACGCTTGTACACCCTTCTATGAGAATAGCTTTTCTTGATATAATAAGGGGAAGGGATATTCATACTGAAATGAATATAAATTCAGCTTACAATGACAAATGGTCAACTCGCCCTGATTTACCTGTTTTTGTTTTCTTTAATTTTAGAATTTTGAATGTAGATTATGATCTTTCTTTTACAGCAGGCTCTTCAAAATTATTAGAATTAAAAGTGGAAGTTGGTTGGACTAAAATGATGATGCTTAGAGAATCTGATTTTGAGGATAAAAATACCTTGAAAAAAATATTAGAAGATTTTGAAACAATGAAATCTTTGTTGGATACAAATGCATCACGAAATGCGAAAATTTAGCAGCGATTAAAAATAGGCCGATGAATCATTTTCTTTTTATAAATTTCTTCTTCTAGCAATTCTTTTTCAAAGTTGAAATTCTGAACAAACTCTGAAATTTCAGCATCTGTCATTAAAAAGAAAGGTAAAAAAGAGCAATCTATAATGTAGTTTTCTAGCTTAGCCTTTAACAATTCTAGAATATTTGGAGTAATTTCAAGCTTTTCCAACGCAGATTTGTACATTCTGAGAATAATTGATTTACATTCCTCTTTTGCTGTTTCTATCAAACTTTTCACTTCAGGTAATTTTGTAATTTCTTTCCAACCTTGATACTCTTCAAAACGGCTTAAACACTTTTCATCAAAGATACCTAAACCTGAAAATCCATACAAATCATCTTCGTTTCTTATAGTTTCTATCCTTCGGAGGATTTTTCCTTGTTTATTCTCAATGTTGAAAAAACCATCATAACCTAATCCTTTTAAGATATCGATCAGCCCGTTTCTGTTTGAGCTGCTTAAAACATCCAACCAATCGTAATCTTTCAGCTTTGGAAGAACTTTCAAAAATTCGGGGTTATGAACTCTGCACCAATCCTCTAATTTTCTGTAATCCTTGTAATAACGCGCATTGAAGATGTTTACTCTATCCTTTAGTACATATTCAATCAAATACCCATTTTCTCTAAAGTCGAATTCTTCAGATTTTAGATAAGTAATTGCGTAAAAAAGATCCCCTGTAACATACAGGCAGTTGTATGGAGATTTTGACTTTTGCCAGTTTTTATATTTACTTCCCCTCCAAAATCTCCTTCCTATTCTTTTTATTTTTTGTTCTGTTAAAATCATCTTTCTTATTCTTCAAAAGGCCGCCAATAAAGAATGACTACGCTTACATCTCTTCCCTCATTCTTTTTAATAGTTTGCTTAATATATAACATTATATCTTGGATATCCGGGTAGTCTCTTATACTCCCTTCTAACTCTAAATCTGTACAACCAAAACCGTAGACAGACCTGTCATTGATATCTGCGAATTGATATGATACAAAATATTTCTTCATTTACATTTCCTTGCTCTTCTTTTTTCAGGTGTTTCGTTTACCTGCCACATATCATAATACCTTTTCCAGCTTTCGAATGTCTTCTTGACATCCCCGTAATTTACAACATCAAAAGTGTTCTTTCCAGGAAATTGTTTTTCAAGGATATTCTTGAAATTTTCAACAAACCATTCTTTCATACCTTTTAGAGATTCACCAGAGTTGTACTCAAAAGTTCTTTTAAATTCATCATAAGTGAGATGAGTATCAAGTAGGCTGCCTTTTACGTACTTGAAAGCTTTGTATTGTACAACATCAAAGATATCCGGGTGACCAGCAGGAGCTTCATCTGGTGCAATTTCCACTTTGAAATCTTCAGATTTGTAAAATTGCATAATCTGATTGAGATTGTAAAAAGCAGCGAAGCTGTAATTTTTCAAATCATCTTTTTCATTTTCAAAAATCTGTTGAATATTATAATTCTCTACAAAATCAGAAAAGTTACAATGTGTTTCATTCAGCTTCACATAAAATGTTACATGTACTTTAGATTCATGCAGCACTGTAATTTTATGCAGAATTTTACCGTGAACACTTCTCCAAAAGGGAGATTCCTCTTCTGTTTGATGATTGAATCTTTTTTGCATATCCAAATAATTGAATTTTGCTTCTTCGTAAATCTGCAAAACACTTTGTTTAAGAAGTCTCAAGAAGGCGAGGTGTTCTTTTGTAAAGTCTTTAAGAGGAGCAGGATCACAATAAAGTTCAGGTAAATCTTTTCTATACAGTCTTGTTCTACGCTCTTTAGTCAGTACGATATCTTTTTCTATTTCAGAAAGCCTTTTTTTCCAATATTCATAACACTTGCAAGTTTCATAAACAGTGTAATTGTTTACAGAGTTTCTACAGACTTTATTTGGCAAATGTCTTCTATCATCTGATGAAAGCAATCTATTCATTTTCATAAATCTTTTTCCTGTTCTTTTTATTGAAAAATTTTTTGCAAATAAATACTACTATAGCTGTAGCAACTATAAATAATATAAAAGCCGCGACTAAACAAATGCCAAGTAAATGCAAAAAACCAAACAAAAGTGTTTCAACAATTTCGTTTATACCCATCTATAAAAGTATAGACAATCAACCTATGCAGCAGCCCTGTATTGGAGTATTCAACAAACCTGCTTCTTTGTATTCTTCCAAAGTTTTTACACACCAATGCGTCCAAAAACGATTTCCGTTCTCGTCCTCGTAAACCATTGGAAAATATCCATTGTAAAAAGGGTGGGGGTCTTCATAGCAAATTCCAATAAGAGTACAACCAGGGTGATCTTCCTGCCACTTTTCAATTTGCTTATCAAAAGACTCCATCAAAAAGAGGTTATCTCCGTCATGTTCTCCAATGTTTTCTTTTGCAATGTGACAATCTACAAAAGAATAATCTGCCAATTGAAATGCCTCCTTTCTTCTACTTTGAAGGTTCTCCTTCAATTATATCCGCCCAGCTTCTACCGTCAAATTCTGTAATACCCAATTCATGCTTAAAAAACCATTTAATTTGATCTCTAGCTGTGTTTACTTTCAACAAATCCTCACCCACCAAAAGGTCTTCATTTCCCAATTCAATTGTGGATTCAATTTCAAGATAAGGGCCAATTCCATTTACAGAAACCAATTCAGCATGCATTTCAAAGTCTTCAGCCTTATTTTTTACATAAAAAGAGAATGACCTTTTGAACTTTGTAAAGTAAGGTTTGAAGTTTGCAATACTCATTGATTTACGGAAAGTATCCTCTGCATCAACAGAAAGCTGCCCTTCGGTTTCTTCGTTTGTTTCAATTCCGTCAGGACTTGTATTTTTTGCTTTTACAGTAAGCCAAGTTCGATTTTGTGCAAGTTCTGTATTTTCAAAAGGGCGAATATCTCCAGCCAAAATGTTTCCAACAGTAATGCTGCTGCTACCGAAAATTTTTAGAAAAGGAAAAACCAGGATTGGTGCATTTGCCGCGCTTTTCTCTTTTCTAATACGAATTATATTCTTTGGCTTTTTCGGAGCTATACCTCCAAAAGAAAAATACTCATCACTCTTTTCCAAATATTCAGTTTCTTTGTTGAAAAATTTCATCAACTTAGAAACCTGTTCACTGTCAACCTTTGCTTTCATTTCTATTTCCATTTTTTAACCATCCTTACCCAAAAAGTCGGAATGCAGTTGTTTTGATCCACTTATTCATATTTTCGAGAGCTTCCTCAGGATCTTCAATTTCATTAGAAAAGCTTTCTGCTCTGCAAATCGAACAACCTTTCAGGTACAAAATAATATAGATTTTTTTATTCGATCTTATATTATTCAAGCTCTCTGGGATAATTTCGATAAAGTCATCTTCAGAAGAATCCGAAACATAAAACACCTCATTAGCAACTCCTTCACTGGTTTCATCCAAGTGAAACTTTGGAATCTGAAAATCTTTCAAGTTAATATCCTGCATATAAACCCTCCTTTTACAGGTTTGCTAAATTATAATCTCCCCAATCTATACGATCCTGATCGTTTTCCCATTCAAGATTCCAAGCGTCTTTCCAAATGCCATCTTGAAGATCTTTGTAATGAGTTTTCACTATATGAACTTTGGAGCGGTTGTTTTTTTCTGACCAATCTTTAGCTGCTATAAAAGCTTCTGCAAGGTATTCCAAACTGGTATCTATAGTTTCTTTACAAACATCTGCACTCATTTCTTTCTCCACATATACTTGCTTTCGTAAAAAAGGCAGTGCTCTTTCTTTTCGAAAATCAAGCCATCTGCAGCCTTATATTTACAAATGATTTTTCCTTTTTTGGTTTTCTGAATTATCATTTTCATGCTTAAAATATAGGGTTTTTGATGAATTTTGAGGGCGAAAAATAAACTAATTTTATTAAAAAAAAGGAGTAAAAAACTATGACCGACTTAAACGAGGATAATCCATTGTCAAGATCTTTGTTACGTTTTTTAAAAAGAAATAGAATTGAATATACATGTGTAAACGGAAGAGAAATTCGCTGCCAAATTACAGATGAATGGAATTTAGATGATCTTTTTGAAGCTTGTGAAAAATGGCAAGCTCGCGGGGATTGGAATGCAGAGGTTTGGTATGATCAAGAAAATAAATCTGTGGATATTAAGCTTGGAGAGGATTTAGAAGAAAGTGAAGATGAAGGTGAAGAAAATTTTGATGATGCTTTAATCCAAGCAAGAGAAATTGTAAAAAACTTGAAAAAGAGTTTTAGTAAAAAAGTTTTGAAAATGGCATTCACTCAAGCATTGAATGAATCTTTAAATGAATCTGAAGTAATTGAAAATCCTACTTTGGCACTTGCAAATGTTGTTTTAGGTTCAGATGGGGATGATACTTATGCAATTTACACTACGGAAAATCAGGAATTTGAAGTTAAACTTACACCTATTTATGATCCTGAAACAGATGCTTTTGGCGCAGATTACTCTGTAAAATGTAATGATATTATGATTGCTCAAAACACAATGATGGAAGTAAATTGCGATGAAGAAAGTATTATAGTTTTGAAGAGTGATTTGAAATCAAACTTGATACAAAAGTTGCCTGAAACTTCAGAAATAGATTGTGATACTTTGACAAATATTGTTATAGATGCAGCCGCAATTTTGACAGAAAATCAAGGTACAGGACTGATTTGGGAAGCTTTTGAAGTTTAAAAAGAAAAAGGCCTCATAGAAAGGCCTTTTTTAATTTTTCAATTCTGTGTCAATCTAATACAAAGTGTAACAATTTCTTTTCTTTTTAGCAAACTCAATAAATCTTCAAAATTTATAAAAGCCGGCCATTCTTTTTCTTTTGAAACCCTTGCCAAAATTTTTTGCCAGGTTATTTTTTGTACATTCAAAAAGAAAAAAGAATCTCCAATTTGTATTTTTATTTGCCGATATGGAAATTGAACAATTAAAAATTCATCAATTGTATTTTCCAAAGAAAAACTCTTCAAATATTCTGCGGCAGGTTCTTTTACATTTTTTACATGCAATTCCTTGAATTCTGCAGGAATTTTATTTTTGAAATCATTTACACATCTTTTTACCAAATCTTTTTTTAAATCTGATTTCTTAAAAAGAGAAGTGGAGGTGTGCATTTCTTTATATATAGAATAGTGTATACAAATACCAAAAACATTAGGAGAGGTTTCTGAAGTTAATTCAGTAATCCCTTCAACACGCAATCCCCTACAAGGTAAATGTTTCAAAAGGCTACTTGCTTTCAACCTTATTTCTTCTAATGTTCCGTCTGCAACCATTCTTTTACTCCTGTAAACTTTGCTTTTGCCATATCCCCTACGTCATCATAATCCCCGTAAGGTTTCAAAAGTGTCATTTTGCCTTTGTAAAATTCTTTAAATATTTCCACTGATTCTAAACCTGCCATATCGTTATTATACACATAACAAATCTCAGGAAACTCATTCAAAACATCTTTTTGATGTTCTGTAAATCTTGCTCCAAAGATTGAGGTTGTATTTTTTAAATTAGTTAGAGACCTAAAAGCCAAACAGTCCATCAATCCTTCTAATATATACAGCTTTTCGGTTTTGACCAATTTTGATTGCTCGTACAACAAATTCACTGAACTACATTTAGGGTATAAAACTTTTGGCACAGTATTTTTGAATGCTTCAGATTCCTGTCCAAAAAAAGGAAAGCGCATTTCAATACTGCACATTTCCTTCTTTTCATTATAAATTGGAAACATTACCCTATCAAATACAGTATATGTTTTATTTTTACCTGTGTTTTCATCCAAATAAGTGATTGTAACGTTTCCATAAAAAACACCTGCATTGTCTGCTACTACTGGGTTTATACCTCTAAAGTCAAGCCATTTTTTCAAAATTGGGTCAATGCGTTTTTCAGAGGTTGCAGTAAAAAATTTCTTTACTGTATGCAAACTTCTTCTATCTCGTTTTTGATAAATTTTGGACAATTCGGAAGGACTATATGCTGTGTGTTTTTGAAATTGCTTTCCATATGTTTCAAAATACACTTTCGGTATATAACCCTTCCACCCGCATGAAAAGCAATAAAACAATCCCTTCGAAACATCTATACACATCGAAGGGTGATTGTCAGTATGTTGAGGGCATTTTACATTGCCCTTTGATTTTCTCGGGAGATCGAAACCTAAAGCTTCAAACATCTCCCTGTAATCATATTCACTGTAATTCATACAGAATTTTTTCTGCTCCTTTTTACTTCTTCTTTTTCTTACTATTATAGTAACGGCCTTCATGAGCTTCGCGGAATGCTTCTTTAATTTTATCATTAATTTCTGCAAGCGCATTATAGCTTCTGTATGTATAACAATTAAAACCTTCCCACGCTTCAAGGTAATCTACATAATTAAAATTACGAGTACCTATACGTACTGTTTTTTCTATTCCATTCATAAACCAAAAAGGCTGCGGACAAAATTGAGGAGCTTTCGAAGGCAAGCTATTTTGTACTAAAATTTCCATTAAAAACCTCCAAAAGCTTCTACAGCTTTTCTATCATTCATATCTATTTTCATATTCTGATTTGCGTTCAAAATAACACTATCTGAAAGCAAGAATGAACCAATTACAGAGGCTGAGTACTTTACAGCAAAAATTTCAATTGCAGCTGAATCAACTACTCCATCCTTTTCCAAATTCGTGATTTTTTCTTTGCGTACATTATACCCGTTTTCAAACTCTTTTTCGTGTACAATTTGCTGTACAATATACTGATAATCGTTTGGCTTTACAGATTCAACCAAATATTTCGCTGGCTGTTTTAGTGCACTTGCAACTGCTCTGTACCCCATCTGAGCTTCTTCTGAAAGATTTGATTCCTTTATTGTATCTTCAAGCATTCTCGCAGCTTTCAACATTGCAGTTCCACCTCCTGGCAAAACTCCATATTTAATAGCTGACTGAATTGAGTGATTTGCATCCTCTGCAAGATAACATTTTTCTTCTCTCTCTTCAGGTGTTAGAGCTCCAATATGTACAGTCGCAACTCCTCCGGAAAGTCTTGCAAGTCTGTCCTTTTTTGCATCCATTACATCTCTTGAAAGCTCATCGTTTTCATCAATCTCTTTCTTGAGTTTTTCAACATATGCCAAATATGCTGTTGCTTTTTCTTCTTCCAACTCATCAACCTGAGTTACCTGAGTTTCTCCAATTGAAGCTGAAATTACTTTTGCAACTCCTAAATCTTTTACTGTTTTTATATATGAATTTGTGCTTGTTGTATCTGGAATTACTTTTGTTCCAACTGTAATTGCAAAATCTGCCAAAACTTCATGCAATTCAACATGATTCATCTGTGGACTCATTATCAAACAAATTCCACTACTTGCAGCGGATGCCCAAATCTTCGGTTCAAAGAAAGGAGCTACAACTACAAGGTTCTTTCCTTCTGATTGTGCAAGAGAATTTACTGCTTCCAAATCCTTCAAATCTTTTACACCTGAAGCATATACCAAAATATAAGGATCTTCCAAAACAGTCTTGTCTGTTGCGGTATTTGTAATAAACAAATCGCTTGGAATACCACCATTCCACTTCAAACCAGTTGAAGTTTCAACATAAGAGCTTCCGTCTCTCTTGAAGGAATCCGCCATTATTACTGAGCCGTTCTCTCCAATTGAAGAATAAGCCTTGTCAAAAAGATTTGACATTTCTTCATTTCCATTTGTTGAAATCATTGCGACGTCTTTGTAAGACTTAATTGGCTTTTTGTGCTCTTCAAAAAATTTTACAACTTTTTCTGAAGCTGCGTTCAATCCTTTGCGCAACTCATTCTGATCAATTTCCAAACTCTTCAATCTTGTCATTTCACTAAAAAGATTTGAAGAATAAATTGTCGTTGTTGTTGTTCCATCTCCAGCTTCGCTATTTACTTTACTAATAATGTCTTTTTCAAGCATTATTCCAATTGCTTCAAATGGGTCTGCAGAATCTACAGACGCTGCGATTGTATGTCCATCCTTTGTAATTGTTGGGCGAATGCCGTTATTATAAATAATAACATTATGACCTTTTGGGCCAAGCGAAGATGCAACAACTTTTTCAACCTTCTGAATACCTGTAAGCATTTTTTTAAAAGGTTCTGTTCCTGTTGCAATTATTTTGTTAGTCATTTATGTCTCCTATTCCAAGTAACTTTTTTAATTCATTTTTCAAAAAATTCTTCGGGTTTTGTTTTAAACTATAAATTTCCTTCTTGAAAGAAGGGAGTGGTAAAATCTCAAAATCCAAATCCTCTGAAATTTTTATTTTGCCAACTGTAGGTATTTCAATAAAAAAATTTCCGTCTTCATCTTCAGAATCTATTGATTCAGACAATGTAATTATTCTCGCAATTTCTGCAAGCTTTTTTATTTCTACTAAAGAAAACCTACTCAAATCTGAAATTTTTCCTAAAGCATCTTTAGACATTGCTTCTGTTAGCCTCCATTTTTAATATAGAAACACTTTGAGAATCCTGAAGCATCTTACCAACAAGGTTACTATCGTGACTTACCGCAACAACAGGTACTGTTTTTAACATCTCCAAAACTAAATCTCCCAATTTATTTGTATTTGTTTCATCTGAATTTGCATCCAATTCATCAATACAAATAAAAGGTACTCTAAACATTTTTGCAAGAGCGTATATAAAAGAAATGTTTATCAAGTTTTTTTCAAATGTACTACACATTTCATAAGTAATATCAGCTTCTTCAACATCTCCTAAAGGCCAGTTTCCTAAAATAAATTCCAATCCTTTTTCATCTTGAATAATCTTCAAATCTTTATAGCCGAAATCAGTTACAATACTATTACAAACTTTTATAATATCATCCAAAACATTTTTCAAATGTATTTTCGGGATATTTGTAAAAATATCAGTAACGCGATTCCATTTATTTATTTCAGCTTCAATTGAAGACATAACTTCCTCAACTTCTTTTTCTTTTTGCTCAAAGTCTTTTACCTTCAATTCAAATTCATTTATATATTGCTGGGTCTTTTTTATTTCATTTTCTTTCAAACTTTTTTCATTTTGAAAATTCATTTGAAGATTTTTCTTTTCTTGCAAAGCCGCGAGATTTGCATTCAAGGATGACATTTCCAAATCATCCACATTTTCAAAAACTTCAGACTTTAAACTGTTCAACTTTGCTTCTACAGATTCAAGATATCTTTTCTTTTCTTCAATATCTTTTGAAAGCATTTCTTTTATTTGAATTGAATGCGCAACTTCGGAATTTTTGATTTTGATATTATTTATTTCTTTTTGTTTTTCAACTGAGAGATTTTCATTTTCTTTTATTTTCAAACCCAACTCATTCTTTGCGTTTTCTTCTTGAACTTTTGAATCTAAAAGATTTTGCAGCGAGTTTTGCATTTCAATTTTTTGAGATTCTTCCAAAGCCCTTTCGCAAGTTGGACAAATACCGTTTTTGAAAAGATTTATTCTTTTGTTTTCTGCATCTATTTTTGTATTCAAAGCAGAAATACAGGAAATTTTTTCTCTAAAAGAAATGTTCAAAGTCTGCAGATTTGCTGTAATCTCTTTTGATTCTTTTTCCAAATCATCAGTTGATAATACTGTTAAATTCTGAGGAATTCGGTTTAATTCATTTTCTTTTTGAGTAATTATATTTTTTGTTTTTGCAGCTTCATTTTCCCAATAAACAATCTCGTTCTTTTTCTTTTCATTTTGGGCAACCACATTTTTTAGATTTTGCAACTTTGTATTTGTATTAAGTATTTCATTTTCCAAATCAGAAAGTACAAAACCTGGGTTTTTCAAATTCTTTAATGCATTTTCAGTATTTGAAAGTACAGCTTTGAAATTGTTCAAGGATTCCGATGCAGTTTGTAATGAGCCTTTTATATTATTTTGTTGATGAAGTTGGGTTTCTTTTTTTGTATAATTTTCCTTCAAAATATCTTTTACCAAAGACAACTCTTTTGTAAAGTTTATTTGAAGTATATCAACAAGGTTTTGCAGGTTTTTTGCTTTTGAATTTGAAATAAATTTCTCTTTGCCCTGCAAAGCAAAAGAAACTATATTGTGCTGTTCCTTAAAATGAGCTGCGAGAAAATTGTTTGCAACAGTATCCTCGTATTTTTGCCCATCATATTCAACTTCCCTCTTTATCTTCCTGCCCATTCCTTTTTGTAAAAAAAGGGATTTTATCAAAAGAGGTTTTCCAAGCCATTCACATTCCAAAATTACAGAAGCGTTTTTTGTCCCTTTTCTTATATAATTCGTTACGGAATTACCTCTTTCCTTCAATTGAAAAGACAAAGCGAGGGCCTCCAATACAGAGCTTTTTCCTCCCCCATTTGGCCCAATTATTAAATTCAAATTTTTTGACAAATCAAAAACTTCATGCGAAAATTTCATGAAGTTTGTAAGTTCAAGTGTTTTTAAATGAAAGTCCATATTACTTTGAAATATAGACAAATTGACTATTTATTGGACAGTACCCGAATCTCCGCGTTCTTTTTATCAAGTTCTCGGTTTAGAGTGAATATTTGGGATTCAAGTTCTGAAATTTTTTCTTTCAAGTCAAGATTTTCTTTGTTTAATTTTAAATATTTATCATAATAAAAATCATGCGGGATTTCAGAGAGCTCTTTTACTCTTTTTAATAAATGTTTTTGTGCTTTTATCAAATTAGCAATATAATCCATTAAAAACCCCTTTTATAAAAAATCTCAAAGAATCAATATAGGTTAGTGTTTTCTGTGATATCCTCGAAAAACGGTGTATCAGTTTCCTCTTTATGATGTACTCTCAATATCCTTTGATTTGTGGATCCTCTATATCGAATTGCTACATCTTTCAACTCTTGAATAAAAGGACCGTCAATAATTACATCAACGTATTTTAAGATTTCCCTAACCTTTTTTGCTTTCTTTTCATTGCTCAAAGCATCATCAATTACATAACCCGTCCAAAGCCAAATGTCTTTTTCAGGTTGAATTTCTTTTGCACTTTTTGCAAGATCCAAAACTTTATCCAAATTAAAGTCAGATAAAGGTTCCCCTCCTAAAATAGAAAGCCCTTTTATATATGCAGGGCTCAAAGAGTCTAAAACTTTTTGTTTTGATTCCGCTGTCCAGGGTTTACCTGAATTGATTGCCCATGCCGAGCTGTTATGACAACCAGGGCATGCATTTCCTTCTAACGCTTTTTGGCAGCCTGAAAAATAAACACCTGTACGAAGTCCAGGCCCGTCAGCAGAATCATTTAAGCGAATAAGTGAATAATTCATAATCTTTTAAAACCTAAATATTAAGACATTTAGGTAATACCTCCAAAATTAAAATATAGATTTTTGATCTTCAATGTATTTTTTGTCAATTATTATACGAGTTTAAAAAAATTTTCTACTAATTAAATACAAACGAAAAGACCTAGTGTTACCAGCACTAAATCTTTTCTAAACAAAAACAATTATATGAGGTAATCGTTTATGTCTAATACATTTAGTGAAGAATCTAAAAATCAATACAAAGCTTTTAAATTAAGATTATACCCAAATCAAGAACAGATTACTCTTATCAATAAAACTTTCGGTTGTTGCAGACAGATTTTCAACAATAGATTACAAGAAAAACAAGAATTTTACATTGACAATATTTTATCAATTCCAAAAGAAGAGCGAAAAATCAAATCAAGAGAAATATGGAAACAATTTAAACCTTCAACAGAAAAAGAAATGAAGCAAAAGTTTCCATATATGAAAGAGGTTTCTGATAGAGCTTTACAAAGTGCGAGGCAAAACTGTGAAGCTGCTTTTTCTAACTTTTTCAAAAGTTTAAAAGGAAAGAGAAAAGGTAGAAAAATAGGTTATCCCCAATATAAATCCAAAAAAGAAACACATCAAAGTTACCAGGAAATGGCGATCTATAAAAGCAAGCATTTTAATTGGAATGCTAAAACAATTAAAATTCCAAAGTTAGGTAAGGTAAGGTTTTATGAAAAGTCTTTACCAAAATGGTGGAAAATTGTAGAAGAATTTGGTACATGCACAATTTCCAAAACTTCATCCGGAAGGTATTACATTTCTATACTTTGTAAGCTGAAAAAAGACTGGTTTGAGGAAACTCCTAAAAATAGAAAGGATGCAATTGGTTTAGATTTTAGTCCTTCACTTTGTTATGTTGATTCAGATAACAAAACTGGAAAAGATTTCGGGTATATGCCTCAAAAACAATCTAATCATAAAAAGTTGAGGAGATTAAGCAGAACATTTAATCGCCGTTTAAGAATAAAAGAAACAAATTCTCCGAGAAAAATCAATTCCAAAAATAAGGAAAAAGCGAGAATCAAGCTTGCCAAATTTGAGGAAAAGATTGCAAATAAAAGGAGAAATTGGATAGAATTAGAAACAAAAAGGCTTACAACAAGTTACAACAAAGTTGTGATTGAAGACTTGAATCTGCAGGGAATGTCAAAATTCTTATGTAATGCTAAAAACATGGTAGATACAAGTTGGGGAACTTTTGTTTCTAAATTGGAATTGAAAGGAAAATCTTATGGCTGCAAAGTTATAAAAGCGGATAGGTATTTTCCAAGTTCTAAACTATGTCACGTTTGTGGTTGGAAGTATGAAGGTTTAAAACTTTCAGAAAGAAAATGGATATGTCCTTGTTGTAAAACAAAACATATCCGAGATCACAACGCTGCAATCAATTTGAAAAATTACATACCCACACAACATGGGGAATTTACGTCCACGGACTCTGAAAACAACTCCGAGACTTGCGAAGGAGTGTTAGCACTCGCTTTACAAGCATTAGAAGCAGAGAATGAAGTGGAAACAGTGATTGGTGACAACACTGAAAACAATCCTAAAAGTATTTAGCTTTTAGGTGGTTGGTATTTCTCCTTTTTTGCTTTTATTTAGTTCAGCGACCTTGCTTCAACCAAAATATAATCATCGCATGCCTTTAACGCTGAATAAAGCTCATCACAAAATTTATCATTCCAGTTATGATTATTCATTTTGCCAGTTGCTCTATCTAAAAGCTTTTCGGCTTCATATTCTAAACTCCACCTTATTCCGTAAAATCTGCCTTTAAACTTTTTTATAGAATTTGCCATTGCTTTGCAATCATCGTAAAAATCACTAATGATAAAACAAATATCATCTTTTGATGCCCATTTATTTACGAAATCAATTGCTTTTGCCATATCATTGCAACTTCCGCGAGGAGCATTTTTTATAGCTGTAAGTTTGTCAATGCGCTGTAAGTCTGTATCAAACCAAACAACACGAGATTTTGGGCCAACGCGGTTTTTAATATCATTAAACAAATGTACAGCCTGATTCAATTGTATAGAACCAATTGAGCCGGATGTATCTACAATTATATAACAATTTCCAGTGTAAAAATTGATATTTTCTACCGTTTTTGAGCGAAGTACATTTCCAGCTTTTCCGCGATTGTAATTGTACAAAAAATCAGTTTTGAATTCTTTGTACTCATCAATTGTGTACTTTTGTATAAACTTTGCAACCTCTTTTCCAAGTGGAACGCAATGCAATTTTTTTGCCAAAGTGTTACGAATAGATGCAGCGTTATTATCTGTTTCTCGGTCAAGAGATTGAAAATCATCTTCCCTTACCGCAGGCTTCATTTTCTCATTATCGCCAAGATCATCTATTGAATCTGCAACTTTTTGAATATCAGCAGCAGAGATTCCGTTTTTAAGAGGATTTGAATCAAGTTCATCTGCAACTTTTTTTCTGAGAGGACTTTTACCAACCGCTGTAAGAAGTTGATTCTTTTCTTCAAGCTCTTTTGCAAGTTTTTCCAAAAGTTTTTCCGGATTCTGTAACATCAAATCAATGTACTGATGCCAAAAAAGTTTTATAGGAAATCCGTAATCATCCGGCCAAACAAGCTGTACAAGCAATTCCTTTTTATTTGCTTTTCGCTTTTTTAGAAAATCAGAGAGATACTTTTTTAGATAAGAATTGTTTTCTTTTTCTGCAAAGTATTTCAATGTATCAAAGCGTTCAACTGTTGCTTCCCAGTTTACTCGCCATTTTTCGTCTAAATCAAAAAGTTTAGAGTTTACCTCCATGTCCATTGCATGGTTTTGTACAATATGTAGAAAGTTTTTAAAAGTTGTGTCTTTTGCATCATAAGAGTTTATATCATAATTTATGTACTTTTCAATTTTTGGCCAAGCTGCTCGAAATTTTTCTTCAACTTGTTTTATCAGCAATTCCTCATATTTTAAATGCTGAAAACGAATATGCCCATACTCATGCATGAGAGATGATCTTCCAGCAGCAAAAGGAGAGAGAAAAACCTCGTACATGTTTTTTGCATTGCCTTTACGTGTAACATATGCTCCGTGCTCTGTGAGACTTTGATCATTTTTTGAGATTTTATTCAAAGTGTGTACAATCTTATCCATCTCTTTTTTGAGATCTTGAAAATGCTTGTATTCGTACTTCTCTTTCATAGCATTAAATAATATAGGGTTTTAACATAAATCTTTTACAATTATATTTTTTTTGACTAATTTTTATAAAAAAAAAAAGGAGAATTTTAATGAGAATTAGAAAAAATTTGAGAGAGTCAGAAAATAAAATTTCTTGGGATGATTTTTCAGACCCTGTAACAGATGCTTTGGAAAAGAAATATTTGCCTTCGCGTGGAGATGGAGATAATATGGCAACTCAGGCCGTTACAGCAACCTGTAAATTGATTTACAAATGGTTTAATGACGGAGACGTTTACGACAATACTTACGGAATGGAAGGTTGGGCAAATGACATTTCAGGTTCAGCAAACTGGTTGGCAAAGTACGTACCCGGTGCAGATGAAATTTTGATGAGAATTAAATCTAACGGAGATAGCGAAAGCGGATATACAAAAATCCTATATGACTTAAACAAACTTATTTTCAATGAAGATTTGCTCACCGCTTTGGAATCTCAAGAAAAAATTGGAAATGCATATCGCGAGGATGGCCCTTTTGCTTTTGTTGAATGGGGAGAATGCGATGAGTGCGGAGAAAAAGTAGAAGCTGCTGAAATGAGAGAAGGTTTGTGCCCTGATTGTTATCAAAGAATGATGAACGGTGAATTTGACGAAGAGGATGAGGATTATTAAAAATATGTGAAAAAAAAAGGATACCTTTTTTCGAGGGTATCCTTTTTATTTTTTACACTGAAAATCCAATATGTTTTGAATCTTCTTTTATCAATCTTTCTTTTTTACAGAAATCAAGAATTGTTTCAATTGAAGGTTGTGTTCCATAAAGCACTTCATCCAAAGTGATTTTACGGCGAATGTTTTCAATTTGGCCTCCGCTGAAATCATATTTTACAACTTTTTCCAAATCTTCATCACTCAATGTTTCCAGCTTGCTTTTCCAAATTTTTTTCTTTGTTTCTTCTTTTGGATTTTCCAATTTCAATTTAAACAAAATACGCCTATCAAAAGCAGCATCCAAATTTGATTCTGCTAAGTTAGATGTCAAAATACAAATTCCGTCAAAGTTTTCAAACTCTTCAAGAATTATATTCTGCATTGCGTTTTCCATTTTGTCAACGGATTCGTTTTTACCTCCTCCTAAAGTTGAGCGCTTTGAAATTACTCCATCTGCCTCATTGAAAAGCAAAATAGGCTTTTTCTTCTTTTTTGAATTTTTATAAGACTCAAAAATGGCTTTTGTGTTTTTTTCAGATTCCCCAACCCAGCAAGAACGTACTTCCTGAATATTTACGTGAAACAAATCTCTTCCCGTCATTCTCGCAAGCTGCATTGCTGTTTCTGTTTTACCAGTTCCAGGGGGTCCGTACATCAAAATAATCAAGCCTTTTGGCATGTTCTTTTCTTCAAGGCGTTCTCTCATTTTGAGATACATTTTATCTTCAAGTAATCCTTTCAAACGATTTATATCCTGTTCATTTTCAGGGTTGTAAAACAAAGTCTTTTCTTTTATATCTTCGCTTTTTATTACTCCGAGTTCTTTTACTTTTGTTGCAGAAAAAAGAATTTCAGCATCTCCTTTGAAAATCTGTTCTTTCGCCCAATTTCCCCAAGAGATTCTTATATTATCTCCCAAGTTATTTTTTTCAACTTTGAAAATATCTTTTTTTATAAAAAGAGAATCTCCTTCTTTAAAAGCTTTCATCATTTTAATAATAAAGCCAGGATCTCCTTCTCTTATATCTTCCAAACATCCTTTCAAAGAAACATCTGTTTTTCCATCTACTAAAGAACTACCCGCTCTTGCGAAAAAATTCAAAGCTTCTTGAGGGGCAAAATAAGTATCCCAATTATCTTTTTTAAAAAGAGATAAAACAGGATCATCTGAATAAAGAGAATCTACTAGTTGCGCATAATAAAAAGACTTGTCAATAAACCCTTCTTTTGCAGTTCTATAAAGAAAAGCCAAACAATCATTTTTTGTATTTGAAACAACAGGTTTGTAAGGTTTGAATTCTTTATTGTAACAAATTATTTGTTCCAATTCATCAGGAAGTTTAAAATATGTATATTTGCTGAAAGTACCTTTTACATATTTTTGATTATATCTTAGAGCAAAAAATCCTTTTGAAATCAATTCATCCATTTCAGGGAGTAATTCAGCATATTGAAAAGGTTCCAAATCCAAATAATTTTGAATTTCTTCAAATTGCCACCAATCTGCTGTTGTATTTATTGATTGAGTTGCAAAAAATGAAAAAAGACAGGCCTGTTGCATTCCTAGATTACTCCAAGCCATTACTCTTTGTAAATGCTTATTTGAGAGAGGAACATTTAATTTATTCCTTTTGCACATGGAATAAAAGACTTCTCTTATTTCTGCGAATATTGGTTTTTTATTTTCTTCCATTTGTTAGAAAAATATAGTTATAGAATGTGTTAAGTATACAGCAAAACTAAAAAGAATTAAATGTACCACGAGTTAAGGGGTTTCAATTATTTATTTAAAATTTGAAAAAAGTTTTTAAAAAAGTTTTAAAAAGATAACTCGTGATACATTTACTCCTTTTCCTTGTTTTGTAATACTTTACCGCGATTTTAATGTATCATATGTTACCCTAACATGTTATACATTCGCGAAAAGAATTGAATGTATCACCTGTTATATTTTCTCGTTATACATTAAAAGCAGGGTAAATCCTTATAAAATAAAGAAATGAGATTGAATGTATCACGAGTTAGGATTTCTAAAATCTTTTAAAAAGTTTTTTAATTTTTTAAAAATATAATTGAAAACCCTTAACTCGTTATACATTTAACTCTTTAGTTTTACGCTTTTAGCATTATATAAAAAAGAAAAGAGAGAGTAATAATAACTTTATGATAAAAACATATGATACATTAGCAATGTACAACGAGTTAGAGTTTCTTATATTATATTTTAAAATTTTGAAAAAGTTTTTAAAAGAGTTTATAAAACTTATCTCGTTGTACATTCACTTGTTATCCCTTTATTCTATAAAGCTTTAACGTGATTTTAATGTATCACCTGTTTTAATAACATATGATACATTCACGAAAAATTAAATGTATGACGAGTTAGAGGGTTTCTATTTATATTTTAAAATTTCAAAAAAGTTTTTTAAAAAGTTTAGAAAACTAACTCGTCATACATTAAAAAAGGTAGAAAATCAACTCTACCTTTTTTTTTAACAAAATGGACCCTGCTTTTCTATAATTAAAATCACGGATAAAATTCTACTTCGACTTCATATAAAAAATATTCATTTAAGTCTTTTTGGCCGAATATTTTTTCGAATTCCTCTTTTTTTGGATAACCTTTATGAATTTGTCGAGGTTCTCTTTTTTTCGTATAACTTGGAGGAGAACCAGTCCAACCTTTTGCTTTTGCAATTTCTGATGTTACGTATCTGATAGTATTTTCAGCTTCATCTCCTGCAGCAGCATAAGCGGACCAACCCTCATATTTTCCAATATAATAAATTCTTCCTTGGGGAAAATTCTTTTTTGGGGTTACGGTAAAATTTCTTTCTCTTATATAAGTAATCTTTACCAACACATACACATCCCCAATTGCTTTAGTATGTTGATCTTTAAAAGGGTTTGTATACTTTATTTGAGATTGAATAAAATTCTCATTTTCCTGAACAATATTTTCAAAAGGAATTTTAGAAAATTTAGACTCGCTTTGCAATAAAAAGCACATTATAAAAATCAACAAAAAAGTAAATTTCTTTAACATAATTGACCTCTTTTATTTTCGGATTTATGTTTGGAATATTTTTGTAACTGTTTAATTACAAAACTTGGCAAATAACTAAAATCGTTTTTACGTTTCATTAAGTTTATAATAATAACTGAAGAAAAATCTGCGGCCATTTTATTTGAAAAATCTATACTTCTTCCGTTTTTTACTAAAAGGTCTCTTAATTGTTTTACAATTGAATTCATTTCAAGAACGCGAATTGGAGATTTATCCAAAACAATAATTAAATCCTGCATTATTTTATTTGTTTTCAAATCCTTTTTTGGTGGCCTAATTAAAGAATCTTCATTATTAATTAAGATGGTATTTTCAAGCTTTTTAATTAAAGCCATTTTATACAACCAATATTTCTTAAAATGTAAAATTAAAATATTCAAAATCATAAGGTTGAAAAACAGCAATTTAATAGCCAAAATTGCACAAGGCTTATTTTGAATATGAACAGGTTTTAATATAAAATCGCAAATTAATAAAGCTGCAATTAAAATTAAATCTAAAATATGAAGTACTGTATAAACTTTACCCAGCTCTTTTCTTTCTGAAAAATCTTGTATCTTGGCCATTGTAATCATTATTAAAGAACAGCCGTACATAAAAATTTGTGCAGCAATTGTTAATTTATTCCACGGCTCATAAGGTCTTTGTAAATCTCCTCCGAAAAACAAAACAGCCAAACATCCTTCTATTAACATAAACAAATAAAATAAACAAAGTAAAGGGTATCTTTTTGAGGCTGCCCAATATTTATTTACACAGATTCTTAAAAAGAATCGAGTAAATACAATAAACACAATGAATAAAGAAATCATTGAGTTCATTGACAATGCGTAAAAACCTTCTTCTAAAAAGCACTTTAAAACATGTTGTAATATTACAAAAACTATAAAAACAATAAACTCAATCATATAACATCCTTATATCTTTGAAAGTAAATAACGACCAAAATAATGTACCAAATTGTAAAATTCTTAAAGCTAAAAAAGGGGCCCTTAAAATTATTGAAATAACAAATCCATTTGGCATAAACATTAAAGGCAATTCTAATAAATTCAATACATAAGATAAAGGTAAAATAAACAGAGAAAATATTTCATACCAAATCCATTTTTTAATTATTTTACCATATAATTTCAAGTCTATTAAAAACCAAATTAAGGTAACTAAAGAAATTAAAATGCAAATTGTTGAGAGTATTTCAGGTGAAACTCTTGCGCTCATAAAATAATAAGGAACCATTCCAATCATTATAACCTGAATTAAAGTAATTGCAATTGAACTTATATAAATTACATATTGCAAGCGGGTTAATTGCATTCTTTTCTTTCTTGCATCTTTAATATAAACATTCCCTGTATCCGCAAAAGTAATCATTTTATAAAGGTATATTTGTAAATAAACCAAACTGCCGGTATAAAAAATATTTTGAAAATATTTAATTGACATTGGATTTAAGTTCCCCTGTATTTTTTCTTGTATTACAGGGTTTGTTGTACAAATATGACAAAGGATATAACAAATCATTGAGATGGAGAAAAACAAATACATCCAAAATTGAGGCGTACATTTGGCTTTTCTTTTTATTTTGAAATAAAAGCAAGAAGTTGTTAATTTAATAAAAAATAAAGTACAAATTGCAAATTCTATTATATTAAATAATTTTTGAAAAAATAATTGTTTTTCCATCTCCTTTTTACTCCCCAACTACCGTATTAGGAGGCGTTGTATTTTGATCCATAAGCCATTCTTTAGGAAGCTTTTCTTGTTCAGAACTTTCCAAATAAGACTTCATAATTGTATTTATTTTATTATGTAAAGCTTGATTATTGTCATTTACCTCCTCTAGAAATTTTACGGCATCATCATAAGCCTCCTCTAAAGAAGCTGTAATCATTCTTTTTATAGAGAGCTCTTGTTCATCCAAAGCTTTTAATAAAACATCATCTTGATAAACTCTCTTACCATTTTCTGTTAAGTTTACGAGCCTTAACAATTCCATTTTTACTTTAGAAAAGGCACTTTCAATAAAAGCTCTCTCATGCTCAACTACTCTTTCTTTAGTTTTTTCCGCCATTCTATCCGCTTTACAAATTATTTTTAATTTTTCAATAATTTCTTTTTCAATTACGTAATTTACTAAAATTTTTGCGAATTCAAAATTCTGCCCTTTTTTCGCCAAATATTCATTTAAAATATTTGTAACAACCAGTTCAAAATTATTTTTTATAATTCTTAATTGGGAATCATATAAAGATTGTCTTATAATACAATTATTATAACCGGTTTCAATTCCGTAATTTATTACAGTTGAAATAGTGGAGGCGAATTTTTCGATATTCGTAAGAGGGGGTTTATTTGAATTAGGACTTTCATCTGCGGAGACACTTCCATCATAATTGATTTCTCTATCTCCAAATTTTACACCAAACTTCTTTTTTGAAAAATATTTTGCAAACTGTTTTATTAGAAAAAAGACTGCAATTAAAAAGGCAAATACAATAAAAGATGCAAAGACAAGAAGCGACATCGTTTTATCAGGATTTGCACTTAAAAAATCGAACAATTTATCCATAACTTATTTTTTTAGACCTCCTTTTGGCCAAGGTACTGATATATTTCCTTTTGGCCTTTTTTTCTCTGGAGGCAAAGCTTCCATTTTTATTGAATTATCTTTATTTGATTTTCTATTATTTGATTTTTTGGGAGTACTTTTATTATTTAAAAAACTAATCAATTTTGGGTTTGCATTTAATTTATTTTCGGTAAATTTTATTTCTCCTCCAATTGTTGGGATTGAAGTACCGTAATAACCTTTTTTAATTACATTCATTTCTGTACCTAAATAAAAATTGTCTTGATCGAGTTGACCGTTTTTAAAATAAAAAACCTCACCGTCAAAAACCCATGAGGTACCCTTTTCGTTCAAAAGTATTTTTGTATTCTTTTTAATTAAAACATTATTAGATTGATTTCTAAAGATGACATTTATATCTTTTTCTGAAACAACTTTTACAGCAATTTTACCTCTTTTTAATTGCCAAATTTCAACAATTTTATTTGTACCAAAAACATTTTCTAATTTTATATTTGTATCCTCATCCATCATTAAATAAACATCATCTAATTGTAAAACAGCGGTAGAATCAAGAAGAGTATAAAATTCGTTTGAAATGAAAAAAGTATCGTTTTCTTCAGCAGGCCCAGCAGATTCATTAAGTTTAATTAAACTGCCATCAATAGAAACTACTTTACCACTCAAAAAAGGTGCAATTCCCAAATCTTTATGTTCCGCATTTAAAAAAGAAAAAGTAAAAAATAGCAATAAAATTAAACTGAATTTTTTCATACTCTTTTTGTATCTCCCTTTATCTCTCAATTAGTTGTTGAAAAAACTGACCTAATTGAGAAAAAGAGGTGTTAAAAAAATGAATGAAGAAGAATTTGAAAAATATAAAGAAAGCAAAACAAAAGAGGCCGAAGCCATAAAATATTTGGAAAGCAAATTCGAAGAAAAATTACAGAGAATAGTGAAAAATATTTGTACTGTTGTGACAAATAAATATGATTTGGAGATAGCTTCAAATAATTCTCAAATTGAAAATTGTAAAGATAGGATAGCTCAATTGAAAAAGGAAATTTCTCAATTTGACGTAGTTTTATGGGAAGAAAATTCAGTGTAATCATTTCCTATATTTTTTTCAAAAGGAGTTTTTATTTTTTTGATGACAGCTTTGAAGCTTGATTATTTCTCAGGGATGGTAACTTCTATAAACAAGAAGTTAAAGACAGAACTAAGCGTAGTAATTGAAAATGGAGAAATTACGCTAAAGAGCAAAAAGGGAAGAGTATTTGGGACTCCGGATCCAAATACTTTTGAAAAGGCTCTAAAATCCTTGAAAAAGGAAGGAACTATTTCCCATTACTTGTTCGAAGAAAGAAAGGAGTACAACGCTTTTATAAAAGAACAAGGTTCAAAAGGGGTAAGTCCGAAGGAAGCTCATAAAATATATTTCCAAAACCTGTTAGTATGAAAACGTACCCTCACTAAATTAAAAAAAGTGAGGGTATTTTTTATGCTTGGAAGAAACCGTCAAATATTTGTTTTACAAGATTTTACAGAAGAAAAAACAGAAGGTATAAAAAAAGTAGATATAGATATTTTTGCAGATGGGTTTGTACAGGATTCCTATGTAAAATCACTGATGAATGTAACAAAACTTTGGCTTTTATCCAATAGATGGGATAGAGTAAGAAACCCAGACTGGGCGGGCTTTTTTGACAAAAGGTTAAGAGAATACCAAATGAGTGATAAAGGGGCTTCACAAGTTGAGAGTGATTTAAAAGAAGCAATTGCCAAAAAAATACCGGATGTAATGATTACAAATGTAAAAGCAAAACCGGATTTAGCTGCAAGGGGATGGGATGTTGCTGTAGATGCATTGGACACTTCAACAGGAATTTATGCGGAAATGACTTCAATGAATGCAGGTCAAGAATTTGTAAATATTATGAATTCAGATGATGTAACACAAACAAAAGTATGGGGAACGATAAATAAAGAAGGAGAGGAGTCAAAAGAAGGGTGGAAAATTGAAGAGGATCAGTGAGTTTTGATTTGATAATTAAAGCAATTTTCCGCGTCTTTTTCTTTTTTGAAAAATTTGAAAATACCTTGGTATTTAAAACAAACCAAAAAGCAAGAAGAAGTTTTCCAAAATTCCCAACAATTTATTTTTTTCAAAAGATTCCAACCAAACATGTATTTAATTAGTCCTATATTTTTTTCAAAAAGAGGACTTTATAATGTTTAAAAAACTTACAGATGAAGAAGAGGAAAAACTCTTCAAAGAAATAGCAGAAAAATATTGTAAAAGGGAAGAAGACTTTTTGAATTTTTCTTATGAAAATTCAGATTCATATACATTGATGTTTCACGTTGCAGAAGGCAAAACAGAAAAAGGACTTTGGGTTGATGATTTTGGGTATGGAGATTGGCAATCTCAAGTACCGGAAGGTTGGGATTGGGAAAGGTATTCCGATGCAATGGAAAAACTTGAAGAACTGTATCAACATTTGGAATGTTTTCAAAACCGTTGTGGAGAATATTTTCCTGAAAGTGAATTATTTGTAAAAATGCCAAATGGAGAAATTCTGCGGTTAAGTTATATTGAAGGCCAAGGCTCTGATTTTTCCATTTTGCCTGCAAAAAAAGAAAATCATTACTGGGTTTTCTCTTTGCAAGAACTTGAGTCGGTTGCAAAAATGTCAATTTATGAACAGGCAAAGTGGTATACAGAAAATTGCTTGTGGACTTTGGATGGATTTAATTTGGTAAACGATTCAAACAAAGATAAAGTAATGTTTGCTTTAGGTCAGTCAACTTTGAAAGGTGGATTTTTTGAAAGATTGAATTCAAATAATTTTGAAAAAATTTTGAGGCACTTATGAGTGTAAAGTTTTTAGGATGGACTTATTTTGGAGACGGTTTTTCCTCAATTGGAGAACAGCTTCAAGATTGTATAGACTTTAGGTCTTTGTATTCTAAATTTAAGGACGCAGCATCTGCAGAAAAACACAGAAAGCTTGAAGCAATTGCAGAAGAGTGTTATGATGTACTAATTGAAAGAGTCAAAGAAAAAGAGATAAAGTTTGATGGTGAATATCATCAAAATGGAGAATATGGATGTCCCGTTTTTGAAACTGAGTTTGGGCCTTTAAAATATGATTTCACTTTTAGAGGTTGGGGCCAGGTAATGGTAGATGCAGGTTTTGCAAAAAATTACGCAGACTGGGCATGGAAAGATTATAAAAAGAGAACGATACCTGATGAAGTAGAGGGTGATGAGTTTCTCTTGTACAAAGGATGAAAAAATGGAAATTGTAAATTCACAAACTTTTGATTTCACTGATTTTGTAGATTCAGATGAAGAACCTTTTGAAATACTCATAGAAAGTCTTAAAGCTATGAGAGTTGAGCAAAATGAAATTCCTGAAAGTATTTTTAACGAAAATCAAAATTCGCCTCACGGAATTTTTGGTATGTACCGCACAGGAAATGGTAAACCTGATGTTGTAATTGCAGATGAAGAATCTCCAATAGGTAGTGCAGGGTATCGTTACTGGGTCAAAGTTTATTTGTTGAACCCAGAAGAAAAAAATGCTTGGGAAGATGCGATTACAGTTATCAAAACCCTTATGGAAGAAATTGAACAAACTCAATTTTTGGGAAAATTCTAATTTTGAAGTACTAATTAAAAAAAGGAGAAAATTAAAAAAATGGCTAAAAAGTCAACATTTGATAAAAAATCTTTTTTGGAGGCTGTACAAAAAGTACAAAAGGTACTTGCAGAGAGCCAACCGACAGACCCAAACCTTGAAAATGAAATTGCAGAGCTTGCAGAAGAAGGTATAGTTTCTGCATATTCAAACATTGATTTGGATGATCAGTCAATTGCATTTCAGATTACAGTTTCTGAAGAATCTTTGGATGAATTGAGTAATTTGTACGAAGATGCAAACGATGAAGAAACACTTATTCAAAGAGCATTGAAAGAAAAAGGCGAACCTTTTGACGTTGAGGTTACTGAAGTTGAGAGAGATGAAGGTTTTGTCACATTTATTGTAAAAACAGATAGCATGTACTTCGGTTGATTTGAAAAAAAGATCCTCTTGATTGAGGATCTTTTATTTTGCTTTTTTTAATTTGCTGTCAACATGTAAAACTTGTATTTTTTAATAATCAAATCTAACATGCTAATTGTACTTTCGCGGTCTTTACTTTTTGGCAAATCATTCAAAATCAATTTGAATTTTTCAAGTGCTGTAAAATCCGCTTTCATTTGCGCAATTTTTTCGTTATTTAAATCTTTAAAAATTGCATCATAGCCAGTTTCTTCGCTTGTAGGAAATTTTTGTACAATTTCGAAGATGATTTCAGAAACCGCATCTGCCGTTTCGCTTGAAGTAATTTCATCTCTTACCAAAGAGAGTTCTTCTACTTTGCCAGCGATTGTAGTTTCAGTAAAAGCAAACTTTTCTTTTTCGATTTTACCTTTTTCAAAAGCTTTCAATGCTTCAATTGTTTGATTTTTTACAAACTTGCGATAAGCGTTAAGTTCTTTTATTTCAGCAAAAGAATTAAAGCCCAAACCGATCAAACCATCTACGATTTGGCCAATAACATCTTTATCTTTAATCCCCATAGATGCCATTGCAGCAAAGCAAGCGTGGAAATAACCGATTGTACGTTTTGAAATAAAGTTGTAAACAGCTTTACCTTCTGCATAATCCCCGTCATATACATCTGCAAGGTTTGTGTTATTGCAATCCATCATACCTTTTGAAGTATCAGAACCGGAATAAGTCTCTTCAATTGAGAGAAGTACATTTGTGCTGTATTCTAGCGCTTTGTCGCAATAATCTTTTGTCATCTCAGTTGTTTTGAAAACCGGTAAATCTTTTGTCAAATCTTCTTTTTTCTGAGATGCTTCCAAAATCAACTCTTTAAAAGAACGAGGTTGAAAGTTGATAATGCAAAAGCGGTTCAAGCTCGGACTTGTAATATCACACATAACCGGCAAGTTTGCTTTATAGTTACCGGCAGAAACGATAATACAATCATCTGGCAAAGTATGCCCGGAATTCAATACACGCTCAAAAATCAAGCGATACAATGAACCTTGTACATCTTTTGGGGTTGTCGGAATTTCATCAATAAAGAGAAAAGAAGGAATACCTTTTTCCTCATACTGAAGAATGCGATGATACCACTCCGGATCTTTCATTGTAAGAAAGTCTGGATTCTTTACAGAATCATTTACCATATAACCAAGGATTTCAGAACTGTCAAATGCAGAACCGATAACAGATTCAACATGCATTTTATCAGCCAAATCTTTTGAAGAAATTTCTTCAATATGAAACTGCTGCGGAGTTTTATACTGTTTGTAACAATACTCCGCGTACATATTTACAATTGTTGTTTTACCTACGCCAGGATTACCAAGATAAAGCATTGGTACTTTGCTTCTGCGAGAAATTTCGATTGTTGCAATCATTAAATCTCTCATGTAATTCTTGTTCTCTTTCATGTTTAATAATATAGGGTTTTAATTGTCAAAAAAAGCAATAAAAAAGCAACTAATTTTCAATAAAAAGGAGAAATTGAAAATATGATGAATTTACTTGAAGGAGCACATTCACCAAATTCGGGCATTGCAGGCTTACTTGCAGACAGCACGAATGATGTGATGTCTAATATATTCGATGTTTGTATACAGTGGCCGTTAGGTTTAGAAGCAGGGTTGAACGAGTCTGAAGTTTCATATAGATGTGAAGGGTTAACTCCTCCTGCACAAAAAATGGATACTTATGACGTTACCTGGCATGGTATTAAAGTACAAAAAATTAAAACAGGTGCAAATATTGAAAGAAAATTTGATCTTACATTCCGTTTGGGAGCAAACTGGCTTCTTTATCAAAGATTTATTTATTGGATAAAACAAATGAATGATGTAAATACAGGCGCATCAGGTAACCTGGAAACTAGAGGAGGCAGAATTTTCTTATATGCACCTGCTTATGAGTATAATACTCAACAATTCTATTACAACAAAAAGGATGTTACAAGTGAAATACCTGGACCTGAAAATTTAAATGGAAACGGAGATAAATGGCTTTTGTCTCAACCTGATAGTATGAAAGATACAAAACTTTTGGTTTGGGCTTTCAATCAGGTTTTACCATTATCTATAGATTCACCTCAATTTAAAAATGAGGCTTCTGGTGCTCCTCAGAAATTCAAAGTTTCTTTCATTTGCGGAGATATTTGGTATCCTTACTGGGGTTTTAATCAATAATTATTTTGAATTGAAAAAAAAAATACCTTTGAAAAATTTGAAGGTATTTTTTTTTGCTCAAATTAAAATCACATACTCAAAATTTGTACCAAAGTGAGATTTATTTGTTAGAGTCTCTACAATTTTATCTTTATATTTTTCGGTTTCATCCACAACGAATAAATATCCTTTACATCCTTTATGCTTTTGTAAACACAAATCAATCCATTCATCACAGGATTTTTCAATCTCATTTTCATTCCAATGCTCTTTGCCACTATAAGGTGGACATGTAAATAAATAAACATCTTTCAAGCAAGACCAATCTTTTTCTTTGAAAGAAATTAAATCCTGGACTCTAACCTCGCACTTACTATCTATTTTCTTATAGTGAATTATCTCATTAGACTCTTTTACATGTTCTTCATTTATATCAAATCCCAAATATTGTTTTCCACAATTAAAAGCTCCCAACATTCTACCTGAAAAACCTGAAAAGGGGTCTACTATCAAGTCTGCTTCAAGTATATATTTTTTGATGAGTTTTTCTGCTAATTTTGGTCTAAAAACAGATACTTTTGGAGCTATCTGAGCTATAGAAAAACCTTTCAAAATATCAGATGGTTCACATCTTCCAATATATTTCAATCTATTCAATGCAGACTCTAAAACTAAACTTTTATTTTTCCAAGCTTGAATAGGGCTTAATTTTCCTTTTTTAGATGCAGAAAAAATAGATTTATGAAAATATCGAATCAAATCATAATCCCCTTTTGTAATCAATTCAGGGTAAGGAAATGGTATATCTTTTTTGAAAAGAGGTAGAAAATTCTTTGTGTATTTCTTTTCTATGTAATCTATGATAGGCTTCATTTCTTCATCTTTCCAAAAAATTACATTATTTTTCAAAGCTACTTGATGCTTTGCTTCAAATAAATCGTTTTTGCTTTCGTCAAAAGGATTTATCATTTTTCCATTTCTGAAAAATTGACCTCCTTTTATTTCAATCAATTTTCCATTTATTTCAAAATCTGGAAAATATGAATGTATTTTTCCTTCAAATTCATACTCAATTTCTACAGGTTCTCTTTTGATTTCAAAATTATTTTCTTTTGCCCAAATCCAAACGGCGAGTTCCCAACTTGAATCAAAATACTCATTTTGAAAAATATATTTATGAACAGGTGGATGAGCAATTCCATACTTTTCAAGAAGAGTTTTTTTTGCTTTTTCTGTATTTCTATAGGTTTCTTTTCCATATCTTTCTTTCAAAGTATTTTTTATCTTTTCTTGCATTTCTTTAGTTCTTATGGGAAATTCATCCCCGTATTTTTCAATACAGGTTTTTGATCTTTTCTTTTTGAATTCTTCTGTTTGAAAAACGTTTTCTTTTTCAAAATTCTTCAAAAAAGTGTTTCTAGCTTTCTCTTTAAAAACTTGAGATTGTAGCGCAAAATCAACTCCATAAAGACCTCTCATAGTAGATTTTCGTTTTTCCTTTATCTTTTCTTTTTCTTCTTTACTTTTAGAAACAAAAGTATTTACTTGTTTTTGGTGAATTTCTTTCTTTTGAGCAACTGCTTCAACTCCGTATTTTTCTTTACAAGTATTTTTTCTTTTTTGATTTGACTTTTCAATTTCTTCGTTTGTTTTCTCATTCCAAGCTTTTTTAATTTTTTCTTTTACAGAAAGAGATTGAGCTGGTGTTTTAGAACCGAATTTTTCAATATTTGTTCTTTCTCTTTCACAATTATGGCAAGTCGAAAAATCCTTAAAATTCAAAAAACTTTTCAATAAAATTTCCCTTCCACAGCTTAAACATATATATTTTATAGATTGTTTTCTTTTCAATGTTTTAGGGAGATTTTCAACATTTTTTAAATTATCCTCGTTTAATTCTATTGGTTCTTCACTTGCGCAATTTGCAGGGTTTTTAATACAACACTTTTCATGTCTTTTAATAAGGCGGTCTCTCATTTCTTTCCCGCAATATTTACACTTTGTATATTTTAATTCCATAAAAAACCTTCACTATGTAAAAATATAGTGAAGGTTAACTTTACTTTTTCATAAAAGATTAGTCAGAAACTGTTGAGATTTGGCCTTGATTCAGGAACGTTAAGCGGACTTTCTCGCTAAATGGGTATACTTTTACTTTAACAGAAATATTGAAAATCTTCTGAACCTTTGTATAATCGTCATTTACTCCTGCAATATCTCCTTCAGCTGAAGACCAAATTGGATCATCCCCTGATGTTCTCTTTGAAAGAATTTTATCAAGATCCTGCTGTCTTTTTGACATCCAGTAAGAATTGATTTTCTTCATTAATTGAGGTTTCATAACATTATCACGAATCTCTTTTTTACATAAGTCAAATGACATTGAATGACCCAAATAACCCCAATCTCCCGCATTTTGTTCTGTTGTTCTTTGAGAAACTGCCATTACACCATCATCAACATCCATTAGGATTGGGTTTACGCCCTTTTTATCCATTATCTCTGTATCTTCATCTGAGAAATCCCATCTTGCTTTAATTGGAGTTCTCAACATGATTCCTTCAAGCTGGCCACCAACTCCTTTGTCATTCAACCAAGCCGGTGCAACACCTCCGTAATATTGTTCCATAATTCTCATCAACATTACACCCATTGCACCAATTGGGCAAGCGTAATACTTTTTGCGAAGGTTTTTATCTTTGTACTGAATTTCCTGTATATATTGAGCAGAACCTCTCTGAGCGTTTATAACTCTTAATTTCTTCATATTATTGAATAATTGTTCAGTAATATTCATTGGAGAAATATTTGTTGAGCAATAATGAGTTGTACGAATTGCGGTAAAGTATGATTTAATACCTGGCAAACCTGTACATTCGAAGAACAAAGAAACATCTGCGTACTTTGGCTTTCTTGCTTCAATTAAGCCCTCTTTCATAATTGCGCAGAATTTATTTGCAATACCCTCGTCAGAAACATCTCCTCCCGTTTTACCATTTGCAATGTTTTTATTTACTATATAATCAACATATCTTTGACCGCTGACTTTCTTTGTTACTGAATCAATTCTTTCATATTTGTAAATACCCTTATCATCCAGGTCACTATCCATTTTTCTTACAACATATACTTCTGCAAAGACTACAGACTCTCCAGGTGGAATCAATTCTTCCCAATAATTATCCCCATTGTTTTCATCAACACCAAATTCATCCAAAGATCCTCTGAAGTGGCCTGAAACGTGAGTTTCACCTGCCATATCCTCTTCTTCAGTTTTTGATTCATAAGAATTGAATAAAACATTTTCTTTTAATTTCAACTCATCTTCAGTTGCATCTTCTGTCATTTCAATAAGGTAATCATCATCAACAAAATAAATTGTATGATGAACATCCGCTGAAGTTTTTCCGGAAATCAAAGGTTCAAATGCAAGTACTCTTACTGTTGTATAGTCTTCAGTTACATTTGTCCAAGCCCAAGTTGTAGTGGCATTGCCGTCATCATCCTCTTCTTCTGTACCTTTCCACTGTACTAAAATAATTCCTTCGTTATTTGGCTGCTTTACAACTACCAAATTGTCATAAGGGAGAAGTTTTGAAAGATAGCTTGTTTCTTTATTCAAATCAGGCAACTCATTCTTTGTCTCACTTTCATATTTACCTTCGAACCAAGCAGCTTTAATATCATACTGCCATTTATCGTAAACAGGCTTTTCAATTGTAATTGTACTCTTTTGAGAAGTTGGAGAAGTTTGTACGTGATATGAATAAACATCATCCTCAATGTTCAAAACAAAATGGAATCTATCTGCAAGGGATTTCTCATAATTCAACGTGTATTTTTCAGGAGTTTCATTATAAGTTGTTTTTATCCTGCTTCCATTTAAAATTGCATTTACAAGTGTTTGATAACTTGTATTTTTCTCATCAGAAGTATTTGCCTTCCATGTATCAAAATCTCCATCATCCCCAAAATATGTTGAATATGCATAACCAGGTTTTCTGCTAAACTGAGAGAAATCCAAGAAAGGAACATCTTTCCATTCAGATGCAGAATCAGGTAAAAATGCAATGTTTGCATTCAAATTTGAAATACCATCTTTTGCTCCAAATTGCAATGTGTACTTTGTTGAACCCTGCGGTAAGAAAATTCCGCCAACAGCATACTGTGCATGTTCGCTATCCTCAACCATTGTATCGTCAGGGTAAATTACATTGCCAACAACTTTATACCTATAAGTTCCTTTATAAGTTGGGAAATCCAAATCCAAATATTTAAGCTTTTTTACAACACTTGCATCAATTCCTTTGATTTGAACAATATCCTGTTTTCCAGGCTCAGTCAAAGTAATTTCAACAGCTGAATTTGTAGCTGCATTAAAATACAAAGATTCTTTACCAGGGCAAATTCCAATTTCATAATTTGGATCTCTTTTGTCGGTAAATCTATAGAAAGGCATTACACCGTTTCTTGTAAAATAAACTCCTCCATAATAATTTGGATATTCTTTTGTATTTACTGTTGGAGCTGAAATATATAGATCATACTCATTATTGAAGTCGATTACTTCAAAAATATCCGGCCAGTCTGCAGATGCATATCCAAACATACTCTCAATTCGAGCCCTGTTATTTTTTGGAATATAAACAGCTTCCGTTGTTCCTTTTGGAGCACGGATTACTGCATAACCTATCCATTTTGAAGTAGTTTCCGATATTGTAATAGATTTATTTACATCTATGAATTCAAAACGCCATGTGGTTTTAGCCATAATTAGCTTTCCTCCTTTTTTATTTATACGCTTTTTGCTTTTTTTAATTAGTTTTTTAAAGGCGGGGCATTTTTTCAAAGACCTATATTTTAATGCATGAA
>CAMPAL010000005.1 GCA_946631855.1 uncultured Treponema sp.
GCTGAGCAAAATCCTGTCCAAGACGAACAAGAGCATCATATACAGAAGCATCTCCATGTGGGTGATAATGACCTAGAACTTCACCAACGATTGTTGCACACTTTTTTGTTTTACCACCACTTGCAAGATGGAGCGTATCCATGGCGTACATAATTCTACGATGTACAGGTTTTAAACCATCACGAACATCAGGAAGAGCACGCTGTACAATTACAGACATTGAATAGTCAATATATGCTTTTTTTACTTCATCTTCGATTGGGATTTTTATTAAAGATCCACCTTCGACTGTTTTTATTTCTTCCATCATTTTCTCCATCTTTTATTAAATATCCAGATTTGCGTAACTTGAATTTTCTTCAATGAACTGACGGCGAGGTTCTACTTCTTCGCCCATACAAATACTAAATATCTTATCAGCTGCAATTGCATCTGGAATTGTTACAACACGCATACGTCGGTGAGCTGGATCCATTGTTGTTTCCCAAAGTTGATTTCCATCCATTTCACCAAGACCTTTATAACGCTGAACTTCTGCTTTATCACGCTGGTCTCCAAGAGCTTCCAAAGCGGCATCTCGTTCTGCATCTGAATAACAATAAACTGGATCTTTTTTTCCAAGCTGAACTTTAAACAATGGAGGCATAGCAAGATATACATAACCTCTTTCAATAAGAGCAGGCATATAGCGGAAAAAGAATGTTAAAAGCAAAGTACGAATATGTGAACCATCAACATCGGCATCGGCCATAATGATGATTTTATGATATCTAAGTTTATCAATATTAAAGTCTTTTCCAAAACCTGTACCAAGTGATGCAATAACTGGTTCAAGCTTATCATTATTCATTACCTTTTCAGGACGAACTTTTTCAACATTTAACATTTTTCCCCAAAGAGGAAGAATAGCCTGATGCTTTGGATCTCTACCCTTCTTTGCAGAACCACCGGCAGAATCTCCTTCGACTATGTATACTTCACAAGATGCAGGATCATGTTTTTCTGAACAGTCTGAAAGTTTTTCAGGAAGACCAAATCCATCAGATGCATTTTTCTTACGCATGTTATCTTTTGCTTTTCTGGCAGCAATTCGTGCTTTGGCTTCATCCATTGCTTTTTTACAAATTGCTTCAAGAACAGCAGGATTCTGTTCAAAATAAATTGTAAGTTTTTCTGTTATAACCTGATGAACAATTGTTCTTACTTCTGTATTTCCAAGTTTTTCCTTTGTCTGACCTTCAAATTCAGGTTCAGGAACTTTCATAGAAATAACAGCTGTAAGACCAGAACTCATATCTTCATAAGTAAGTTTTTCATCCTTGTCTAAACTTCCAACTGCTTTTCTAAGTTTTTCATTTGTATCTAAAGCTTTATTGATTACAGTTCTAAGACCACTTTTAAAACCTTCAAGATGTGTACCACCATCTCTAGTGTTAATATCATTTACATAAGTGTGAACATTATCAGAATAAGAATTGTTATAATGCATTGAAATTTCTGTAACGATATCATCACGAGTTTCACAAATATAAATTGGTTCTTCCGGAACGACTGCTTTTCCTTCATCAATATTTTTTACAAATTCATTAATACCACCAACGAACTGTAAAACTTCTTCTTTAGGATTTTCCAGTCTTTCATCGCGGAAAGTAATTTTAATTCCAGAGTTAAGGAATGCCAGTTCGCGAAGACGTGTCTTCAAAATATCAAAATCATAAGTTGTAGTTTCTGTAAAAATTGTTTTATCTGCCTTCCAGCGGATAGTTGTACCATGAACATCTTCTGCACAATCATCAATAATTTCTACTTTAGATTTAGCTACACCACGTTCATAATTCTGACGATAAACATGTCCATCACGTTTAACAGTAGCTTCCATCCAATCTGAAAGTGCATTTACACAGGAAACACCAACACCGTGCAAACCACCCGAAACTTTATAAGAACCTTTATCAAATTTACCACCAGCATGAAGTCTTGTTAAAACAAGTTCAAGAGCGGAAATGTGTTCTGTAGGATGAATATCAACAGGAATTCCACGTCCATTATCTTCAACTCTAACTACGTCATCTTTTTCTAGAGCAACTATAATGTTGTCACAAAAACCAGCCATTGCTTCATCAATTGAGTTATCAACTGTTTCATATACAAGATGATGAAGACCACGAGGACCTGTAGAACCAATGTACATACCTGGTCTTTTTCTAACAGCCTCTAATCCTTTTAAAACCTGGATATTACTTGCACCATAATTATCTGCTGACATTGTCATTTCCTTTGATTTTTTGACATAAATTTTCCCACAAAATAAATGTCATTATAATAAGAATAAATTACATTTTATATTATATGAAATTAAAATTCTAGTATTGAAACAAACTAACAAATGGTAGTTTAACATTATTTTTAAACCCTTGAAGAATTCAAAAATCTCTAGGATAATATCATCATGTTAGAAAAAATGTATGAAGAAGCTTTTAAATATGCAATGGATGAATTGCATAAACAATATATTGCAGAAGATAAAGAAGGTGATTTTATTTTTAATTTTAACGTTAACTATGTAGGAGATACTATTAACGTTATTACAGTTTCAGTTGCATCACCTTTTATGAAAAATCAAGTTACAAATAAAGGTTCATTAAAAATTATTGAAGATAAACTTAGAGAAGTAACTGGACTTAATACTTTAAAAGTTGAATGTATTGTAAATGAAGAAACAGTTTCAGAAGTAAAAGTTGAAACTAAAACTGAAAAAACTGTTGAACCAAAAAAAGTTGAAGAAGAAAAAATCGTTACAAAAAAGAAAAAGCATCCACTTCTGGAAGAAAAATATACTTTTGAAAATTTTATTCCAGGTGATAACAGTAAATTTGCTTATAATGCATCAGTTAGTGTAGCTAAAAATCCTGGTAAACAGTATAACCCGATTCTTTTATATGGTGGTTCTGGATTAGGAAAAACTCACCTTATGGAATCAATTGGAAATTATATTTATCAAAACAGTAAAGAAAACTTAAAAATCTGTTACATATCTGCAGAATCTTTTACAAATGAATTTATTGATTCATTAAATACAAAAAAAACTACTGAATTTAAAAATAAATATAGAAATCTTGATGTCTTACTTCTTGATGATATTCACTTTTTACAGGGAAAGGAACAGACACAGGAAGAGCTCTTTTATACTTTTAATGCTTTAAGTGAAAAACATGCACAGATGGTTTTTACTTGTGACCGTCCTATTAAAGAAATAAAAAGTATGACTCAACGTCTTGTAAGCAGACTTTCTAATGGATTAAGTATTGATTTACAGCCTCCTAACTATGAAACACGAGTGGCTATTTTACAAAACAAAATAAAACTTGTCGGAAAAAATTTAGACCCTGAAATTATAGATTATATTGCTCATAACCTTGAAACAAATGTTAGAGATCTGGAATCTGCTCTTGCAAAAGTTTTAGGATACGAAGATTTGTGTGGTGAAAAACCTACTTTAGAAACAACAAAAATGCTTCTTAAAGATATTCTTAATTCTAACAGTGCAGAAAATATTTCTCTGGATATTATTCAGAAAGTAATTGCTGAAAATTATCAAATTTCTATCTCAGATATTAAAAGTAAAAAACGTGATAAGAAATATGTTATTCCAAGACAAATAGCAATTTATATTGCACGTGAATTAACTGAAATGTCTTACACAGAATTAGGCGAAGAATTTGGTGGAAAAGATCATTCTACAATTATGACTGCTTATAAAAAAATAAGTGATAATATAAAAACCGATTCAACCTTACAGTCTAAAATACAAATTTTAATAAGAGAGATAAAAGAATATAAAAAATAGCCAGTTAATTACTTGTGAGTTTAAAGTGGATAAAGTAGAATTAATAATAAAGAAAGTGGATAAGTGGATAAATTGTTAAAAATTTATAATTAATTAACAACATTTTAAATTGTTATATTATAAAGAATTAGATAAGTTATACACAGAATTCACATACCTTATTATTACTATTACTAAATTTATATAAATTTATAATAAATATATAAATGGGGAAAAGGAGAATTTAATGAAGTTTACATTTGATAGAGATGCAATGATAAAAGAAATTTCAATTGCACAGGAAATTATTACAAATAAAAGTCCAATATCAATTCTTTCTAATATTCTTTTAATTGCTGAAAATAATGCTTTAGTAATTAAAGCAACTGATTCAACAGTAAAATTTTCTACTACAATTCCAGTAGATATTCAGGAAGAAGGAAGAACAACAATCTTCTGTGATAAATTTATGAGCATTCTTTCTTCTTTGCCTTCTGGAGATATTGATTTTATTCAGGAAGATATTGGAGTAACAATTAAACCTGCTTCAAAAAAAGTTGTTTTCCAGCTTAGAAGTCAGGCAAGTGATAAATTTCCTGAAATTGGAACATCTGAAAATTTACCATTCTTTGAAATACCTTCAAAAGATTTTAAAGAAATGATTAAACAGACAATTTTTGCTGTATCAGATGATAAGAACAGATATTTTATGACAGGTGTTTATTTTGTTAAAAAAGATGATGTTTTAACAATGGTAGCTACTGATGGAAGACGTCTTTCTTGTGATAATAAAAAAGGACTTTCTATTCCAGATTTTCAGCCTGCAATTATACCAACAAAAATTCTTTCATGTATTTTGAAAAATGCTCCAGATGAAGGAAACATTCAGATTTCTGTAATTGATAAATCAATATTTGTGAGATTTGGTAATGTAGAATTTTCTTCGGTTTTAATTGAAGGTCAGTTCCCTAATTATCAAAAAGTAATTCCTGAAAGTTTATCAATGTCATTTATGGTTAATAAAGCTGATTTAGATGCAGCTCTTAAGAGAACCACAATTATGGTTGATAAAAAAGTAAGTAGAATTATTTTTAAAATTTCATCTGGTGTTTTAAAACTTATTTCTCCAGAATCTGATATTGGTACCGCAGACGAAGAAATTCCATGTCGTTATGAAGGACAAAATATTTCTATGGCATTGAATTTTACTTACATTACAGATCCATTAAGAGTAATTGAATCTGAAAATGTAGTATTTGATTTTAATGTGAATGAAGCTAAAGGTGATGAAGAAGCAAATATTACAAAGGCTGTAATTATCAGAGGTGAACCTGCTGGTGACTACATACATGTCATAATGCCGATGAATTATTAAAAATTACATTATTTTTTTTAATTTTATGCCTTTTCTTTATCAAACTTTTTATAATTTCCGTAATCTGAAAAACGATACAATAGACCTTTCTAACAGAGAGGTCTATTTTGTTGGTGAAAATGGTCAGGGAAAAAGTAATATTCTAGAATCTCTTTATTATTCTTCGTATGGTGTGTCTTTTAGAACACATGTTGATTCTCAAATTATAAAAAATGGACAAAAAGATTTTAGTTTAAATTCATTTTATAAAAGAGATGAAAATGAAGCTGATAAGATAAGTGTAATTTTTGAAAATAATAAAAAAAGAATTGAAAAAAATGGAAAAAAAATTCATGACCGTAAAGAATTGATTAATACAATTCCGTGTATTTTGTTTTGTCATGATGATATGAAATTTGCGACTGGAGAACCAGAACACAGGCGTTTTTTTATTGATCAGTCTTTAACTTTATATAATTCATCTTATCTTGATGATATTAGAAATTATAAAAAAGTTTTGAAAAGTAGAAATTTAGTTTTGAAAAATCATGAATATGAAATGCTTGATGTTTATGATTCACAATTAGTTCAGTTGGGTCTGGTTATTGAAGAAAAAAGAAAAAAATCAATTTTTCAATTCAATGAAATTTTTGGAAAAATTTTTGGAGAAATTACAGGTATTGAAGGTTTATCAATATCATATCATCCAAGCTGGAAAGAATTAGAAATTGAAAATAAAAAAGTAATTCCGTCTTTTGATGAATTAATGAAAAATTTAAGAAATCAAAGAGAGCGTGATATTGAAATGGAAACTACAATGTCTGGTCCTCATAGGGATAGAATTGATTTTGTTCTTGATCACCATCTTTTTGTTCCTACAGCATCAACAGGACAATGCCGTTTAATTTCATTATTATTAAGAGTAGCTCAGTCAATTTATTATACACGTTCAACTGGATTAAAACCTGTCTTACTTATGGACGATGTTTTACTGGAATTAGATCCTGACAAAAGAACTAAATTAACTGCAATGCTTCCTGAATATGAACAATTATTTTGTACATTTTTGCCGGGTGAACCATATGAACGTTATATGAGAGAAACTACAAAAATATACAAAATAAACAAAGGTGAATGGTATGAATAATCAGATAGTTAATGCAAATCAGATGATGTCAAAATATTTGAATGTTGATTTTGGAAAAGCTGATAAAGTTTCAACTATTTGGAAAAATGTAGTTTCAAAAATTCATTCAAATAAATATGAAAGTGAAGATAGTGAAAAAAGAATGCCTATTGGAGAAAGACTGGCCGGAAATACAAGAGTCGTTGACTTAAAAAACGGAGTTCTTCTTGTAGAGGCTGATCATCCGGGGTGGATACAGTATCTTCGTTTTTATGAAAAATTTATTTTACGTGGATTAAAGATGGAATCACCAGAATTAAAAATTACTGCCCTCGCCTTTCGAATGACTGGTTCTTCTGCAAAGCTTTCTGATTCTTATGATGAGCAGGTTATGAAATCTAAAATGGAATTAGAAAAAAAATTTGATAAACAGGAAGAGGAACTTAATAAGTTTTATAAGAAAAATGGTGAACAAAATGAAAAGAAAAATGAAAATTCTTCAACATTACCACCAGAATTACTTGCAAAATTTGAGAGTATAAAAAATGATATGTTGACCAATTCCGAAAATAAATGATATATTTTATTACTATTTTTGTTTTGTATGGACAATTTTAAATTTTTTTAAATATAAGGAGTACGTTCCATGAAAAGAACATATCAACCAAGTAAAGTTAAACGTAACAGAAAATTTGGATTCAGAGCTCGTATGGCTACAAAAGGCGGTCGTAAAGTTTTAGCTAGAAGAAGAGCTAAGGGACGCGCAAAACTTTCAGTTGCTGACGAAAAGAAGAAGTACTAATTTTTTTGAGATGGAAACAGATTTAATAGAAACGGGATTTTTTAAACGTGAAGAACGAATAAAAAATCCCGCTGATTTTAAAAAGCTGTTTAAATGCGGAAATAAGATAAGTATTCCAGGAGCTAAATTATTTTTTTTAGAAAATAATCTTGGGATGAATCGAGTAGGATTCCCTTTGAATCGTGGCTACGGTAACGCGGTTGAAAGAAACTTATCAAAAAGATACAGCCGAGAAGTCTATCGTTTAATAAAATCACATCTGAACACCGGATACGATATGTTGTTTTTGATATATCCCGGAAATGATTCGTTCCACTCGCGATGTGATCAAATTCGTTTATTGTGTCAAAAGGCAGGTTTATTTAAGGAATAAGCTGTGATTAAGTATTTAATCAAAGGGCTGAGAAATTTTTTTATAAAATTTTTCTCTTTCTTAATTCGTGCTTACCAGTTATGTATTTCTCCTCTACATGGTCCATGTTGTCGTTTTACGCCAACGTGTTCTGCATATGCATTGGAAGCTATACAAAAACATGGTCCTGTAAAAGGGCTTTTTCTTTCAACTAAGCGAATTTTAAAATGTAATCCATTTCATGAAGGCGGTTATGATCCTGTACCTGAAAATTGTTCTTGTACTGCCTGTAAAAAATTGAAAAACATAAAGCTGCGATAGATTTAATAAAAGGAGTATATAAAAGTGGATAAAAATACTATATGGGCAATCGTCTTATCTACAGTTGTAATTATTGCATCCTGGTTATTGCTTCCAAAAATCTTCCCTGGATTATCACCAATGGGTATGAGTCAGGCTCAAAATGAAGTTGTTGAAGAAACAAATGAACCAGAAGAGTTAAATATTGAATCTGAAGAAAATACTTTAGAATCAGAAGAAAGCATTCTTGCTGTTGAAGATGCAGCTGAAATTAAAGAAGAAACATTCAAAGTTGAAACAGATTTAGTTGAAGTTGTATTAACAAACAGGGGTGGAGATATCATCAGTTATAAATTGAAAGGTCATAAAGATACTGATACTGATGATTATGTACAGTTGTCTGATAACATTTCAAATAATAACCGTACAATGGCAATTTCTTTTGGACCAATTGCTGATAACAAAGAAATTGTAAATGATCTTTTTGAAGTAGAAAAAATTAATGACTATACATACTTTTTTAAGAAAACAATTAATGTAAACGGTAAACCACTTGTTCTTGGAAAACAGTATGAATTTAAAGATGGTGAATATGTATTTAAGCTTGATGTTAAGCTTTATACACCAGATGGAAAAGGTCTGAACATTGAAGATACATCTTATACTCTTAGAACTTCTCCACAGATTGGACCACACTTTAATGCAAAACAGAACAGATATGAAAACCGTCAGTTTCTTGCTTATAACGGCAGTAAGACAAAGAAGATTATTCTTGGACAGAACAAATTAACTCGTTATGAGAAAAATTTTGTCTGGGGTGGTATTGCAGGTAAATACTTTGTTGAACTTGTAATTCCTAATTCTCAGGGAATACTTAATGCTGCATTCCATTCATCACTTATTGAAGTAAATAATTATGCTAATGCTCAGGCTATGTTTGAAAGAAAAGCTTTTGCAACATCTGAAATATCAGATTCTTATTTTGTTTACTTTGGACCAAGAAATGAAAAAGAATTGAAACGTTATAACGTTGCAGAAAATAATGCCTGGGGATTAAGCGGATATCGTGTAAATCAGGCTTTACAGACTTATGACTGGCTTAAGTGGCTTGAAACAATTCTTAAATTTATTATGGAACTTCTTTACAAAGTAGTACATAATTGGGGTGCTGCAATCATCATCCTTACAATTCTTTTGAAGGTAATTATGTTCCCACTTTCAAAGAAACAGTCTTTGGGTACTTTGAAGATGCAGGAATTACAGCCAAAAATGCAGGCAATTCAGGCAAAATATAAAGATGATCAGCAGAGAATGCAGATGGAAACACAGAAGCTTTACAAAGAAGCCGGATATAATCCTGCTAGTGGATGTCTTCCAATGGTGTTCCAGTTCTTAATTTTGTTTGCAATGTACGATTTGTTCAATAATTATTTTGAATTCCGTGGTGCTATGTTTATTCCTGGATGGATTCCAGATCTTTCTGTAGGTGATAGCGTATACACTTTCACAAAAGAAGTTCCTGTTCTTTCAAGATTCCTTGGAAATGATATTCGTATTTTACCTGTTATTTATGTATTTACACAGCTTTTATCAGGAAAAATTACTCAGTATGGACAGGCTGCAGGTCAGAGTCAGGCATCAATGAAATTTATGATGTATGGTATGCCTTTAATCTTCTTCTTTATTTTCTATAATGCTCCATCTGGACTTTTACTTTACTGGCTTACAAGTAACATTTTGCAGATTGTTCAGCAGATTATCATTAATAAAATGATGAAACAGAAAAAAGAAGAAATTGCTGGTGGTGCTAAGAAAAATCAGAAGACATTACCACCAAAAGCAAAGAGAAAGTAAATAAAATAATATATTGAACACCGGCCGCTAGTGGCCTTACACATATAGGAGAAAAAAATGACTTACGAGTACGAAGGAAAAACTGAAAAAGAAGCTATTGAAATGGCAGCTAACGAACTTGGTCTTGAAAGAGATCAGTTTGATGTAGAAATTCTTGAAACTCAGAAAACATCTATTTTTAAGAAAGGATATGTAAAAATCAGAGTTCATACTCTTGATGATAATGATAAAGGTTCTTCATTTGGTGGAAAATCAACAGAAGAAAATCATTCAAGAGTTTATGCAGACCCTCTTCCACAGGATGAATTTGAACAGAAGCTTCTTGAATTTATTCAGAATGTTATTGAAAAAATGGGTTATGATGTAAAAGTTGAAGTGTCTTATCGTGAAGATAAAAAACTTGGAATTAAACTTGAATCATCACACTCATCAATTTTGATTGGTAGAAAAGGTAAAAATCTTGATGCATTACAGCTTCTTGCAAATATTTATGCAGGCCGTCTTGGACATGAAGAAGTTCGTGTAATCCTTGATACAGAAAACTACAGAATTCGTCGTGAAGAATCTTTGGTTCGTCTTGCTTATACAACAGCTGATAAAGTTCGTTCATCAAAGAATTCAATTTTGCTTGAACCAATGAATCCTTTTGAAAGAAGACTTATTCACACAACTTTGAATGATATTCCAGATGTAGAAACAAAGAGTGAAGGTGAAGGCGTTTATAAACAGGTTAGAGTTCTTTATAAGGGAATTCGTTAATTACCAGTTTAGTTGAGGTAATAAATGAAAACAAAGAAAATATTATCAGGACTTTTATTAAGTTTAATTTTGTTATCTAGCGCAGTATGTGGTTCTAAGGAGAAATATATGAAAGAATTGGAAGGAAAAGAAGGTCTTTTTGCTGTTCTTACTACAGAAAAAGGAGAAATTATTTTGGAGCTTTTTTATAAAGAAACTCCAATGACTGTAGCAAATTTTGTAGGTTTGGCTGAAGGAACTTTGGATGCTGCAAAAGGTAAGCCTTTTTATAATGGATTGAAATTTCACCGCGTAATCAGTAAAGCAAATGGTGATGGTCAGGATTTTATGATTCAGGGTGGTGATCCAAAAGGTAATGGAACAGGTGGTCCTGGTTATAAATTCCCAGATGAATTTGTTGATAATTTGGTTTTTGATAAGCCTGGTAAACTTGCTATGGCTAACTCTGGTGCTGATACAAACGGAAGTCAGTTCTTTATTACAATTGTTCCTACAGAATGGCTGGATCATAAACATACAATTTTTGGTCAGGTTATTAGCGGACAGAATGTTGTAAACAAGGTTCAGCAGGATCATACAATTAAGTCTATTAAAATTATCCGTATGGGTGCTGATGCTGAAAACTTTAAACCAACTCAGGCTATTTTTGATAAATTAGTTGCAGAACAGAAAAAGAAAATTGAAGATGAAAAAGAAGCAAAAATGGCTCAGGTAATTGCAGATTGTAATAAAACAGCTGATGGAATTTACTGGAAGACATTGAAAAAAGGAAACGGTAAAAAAGTTGGAAAAGGAAAATCTGTAACAGCTGAATATAAGGGATATCTTGTTGATGGAACTTTGTTTGATGCTTCTAAAGAATTTCACCCACAGGGACATGAGCCTCTTGAATTTACAACTGGTGCAGGTCAGATGATTGCTGGTTTTGATGAAATGGTTCAGGACATGGAATATGGTGAAACTCGCCATATGGTTCTTCCACCAGAACTTGCATATGGAAGTCGTGGATATCCTGGAGTAATTCCTGGAAATGCTTACATTTGTTTTGATGTTAAAGTTGTAAAATAAATTTTAATATTTAATGTTAAAAAGAAAAAACCGGTTGATATTAATGTATCAATCGGTTTTTTTTTTGTGGAAAAACTTTGGTGAATTAATGATTTATGATAGGAGGAACTTCAAAGAGAGATTTTGTTGCTTCATAAATTTTTCTTGCAACCAAAGGATTATTCATTGTGTAGAGGTGGATTCCCTGAACACCGTGAGTTACTAAATCGATAATCTGATCGATGGCATAGGCAATACCTGCATCACGAATGGCATCAGGGTGGTCGCCATAACGTTCCATCATATCAGTGAATTTTTTTGGTAAAACTGCATTTGTCATGCTAACCATTCTTTCGATAGATTTTTTATTTGTAGCTGGCATAATACCAGCTTCGATAGGAACATTAATTCCTTTTATATTACAGCGTTCCTGGAAACGGTAGAATTTTTCATTATCAAAAAATAATTGTGATAAAAGATGTGATGCACCGGCGTCGACCTTAGTTTTAAGGCCCTCTAAATCATCATAAACAGAAGCTGACTGAGGATGGAGTTCTGGATAGCATGCTCCCATAATTTTGAAAGACTTTCCGTCAGTTCGCTTTGAATCATATTCTTTTATAAATTTGATCAAATCAGAAGCGTGGAGGAAATCTGTGCATGGTTCTTTACCTTCAACTTTATCACCACGAAGAGCAAGAATATTTTCAATGCCAGCTTCGCGGAACTGATCAAGGCAGAAAAGAGCATCATTTTTAGTCATATTTATACAAGGCATGTGAATTACAGATTCAACCTTGCATTCATCTTTAATTCGTTTTGCAATTGCTAGGGCATTATCACAATTTTCGCTTCCACCGGCTCCAAAAGTTGTAGAAATAAAATCAGGTTTAAGGTCACGAAGCTGATCCAGGGTGTTAAAAATTGTATCGATAGGCATATTCTTTTTTGGTGGAAAAATTTCAAAAGAAAAAATTGTCTTGTTTTTAAAATCGCTTTCGTTAATCATGCTAATCCTCTTTTTATTATTTTAAGTAATTATAAAGATTTTTAGTGATAGTATAAAGTGTAAATGTATTTATATTATGTGTTATAATGCTTTTTGGGTGGAAATATGAGAAATTCCGGACATGCAGATTTACCTCTTCATACGGGGACTGTCCCTCGCTGGTTGGCAGACAGAATGATGGTTTTGGGGACTTTAATCACCGAGTCTCTTGTTGAAAATTTTGGTCCTGAAGAAGTTTTAGTAAGATTAAGTGATCCTCTCTGGTTTCAAAGTTTTGGTGCTGTTATGGGGATGGACTGGCACAGTTCTGGAATTACCACATCTGTTATGTATGCCTTAAAAAGGGGATTAAATCCCAGGGCAAAAGAGCTTAGAATTTATGTGTGCGGTGGGCGTGGAAAATATTCCAGAATGACTCCTGACGAGCTTCTTGGAATTGCGGATAAAACTGGTTTGAATGGCCAGGAGCTGGTTCGAGACAGTAAACTTGTAGCTAAGGTAGATAACAATGCTATTCAGGATGGATTTCAACTATATCAGCATAATTTTATTGTAACTGAAAGTGGAAAATGGGCTGTTGTTCAGCAGGGAATGAATGTTGGAGAAAAGAAGGCCCGCCGATATCACTGGTGTTCTTCGGATTTGCGTTCCTTTGTGGAAGAACCTCATACTGGTGTTGTTGGAGATAACAGGGGACAGATCCTTAATCTTACGGATTCAAAAGCCAGAACCGCAAGGGATTCTATTTTGGAGTTGAGTTTGGAATCGCCTGAAAAAGTGTTGAAAGAAATAACTCAGATTGGTAAAAGCGAAAATGAGATGATTTTGTTCAGCGGTGGAAAAGTTCAGTCTATAAAAAAATCATCGAGTGATTTACAGGGGGAACTTTTTGCGGAGGAAGATTTGCAGGGGGGACAGACCTCTGTGGGTGGAATAAATCAGAGGGGACAGACCTCTAAAACTTTTTCTTTTGAAACTAATGGTCGTTCAATTATAATGCCTGCTCATCATGAAGTTCTGGCTCAGGATGTTGATTTGAAACGTCTTGGTGGAGTTCTTGCAACGGCATATGAAAGCAGACCTGAAAATTTTGAAAGTTTGATGTTAACTCCGGGACTTGGACCCAGGACCTTACAGTCGCTTGCCCTGGTTAGTGAAGTAATTTATGGTACTCCAAGTCGTTTTACTGATCCTGCAAGGTTTTCTTTTGCTCATGGTGGAAAAGACGGTCACCCATTTCCTGTTCCTCTAAAAATTTATGATGAATCTATTCGTGTGCTTAGGGAAAGTATTGAAAAATCAAAACTGGGTTATAAAGATAAATCGGAATGTATCAGGCGACTTCATACTACTGCTTTGAATATTGAAAAAAACTGTTCTCCAGAAGTTGATTTTGATGCTGCAATTGAGTTTGAACGTTCTCATTCTAAAGAATGGGACGGAAAAACGGTGTAAAAATCCGAAAAATGCAAGTTATTACAAAAAATATCAGAGTTTTCCACCATTTGCGAGTTTTTCCTAATATCATTATATTTGCTATGTTATGGAAAAAGAAAATATTTTAGGAACAGAAAAAATCGGAAAACTTTTGGCAAAGTTTGCAATCCCAGGCATTATTTCAATGGTTGTAAACTCATTGTATAACATTGTCGATCAAATATTTATTGGCCAGGGGGTTGGTTATTTAGGTAATGGTGCAACTACTGTAATTTTCCCAATGACTACATTTGCAATGGCGTTTTCTCTGCTTTTTGGTGATGGATCTGCTGCTTTTTTAAGTTTGAAACTTGGTGAAAAAAAAGAAGATGAAGCTGCTCGTGGTACTGGAGCAGGAATTATTGGTTTTGTAGGAATTGGTATTATCATCACAATTCTTTATTTAATTTTCCTTGAACCTTTGTGTAAACTTTTTGGTGCTTCTGAAGCAATTCTTCCTTACGCAAAAGATTATGGTCGAATTATTACTTATGGATTGCCATTTTGTGCGGTATGTGCAGGTGGTGCAAGTATTATTCGTGCAGATGGAAATCCAAAATTTAATATGATTGGTCTTTTTGCAGGAACAATCATCAATGTAGTTTTGGACCCAATTTTTATTTTTGTATTTCACTGGGGTGTAAAGGGTGCGGCTTTTGCTACAATTTTAGGTCAGTTTGCAAATGCGGTATTAAATATTTATTACTTTTCAAAAAAAATGCGAAATGTAAGTTTGAATCGTTTTGTATTTAGAAAAAGTGTTTCTTATATCCCACGTGTTTCTAAACTTGGAATTTCAAGCTTTATTACACAGATGGCTTTAGTTGTGGCTATGGCTACCAGAAATAATGTTCTTGTTACTTATGGTGCTCAGAGTAAATATGGTCCTGATATTCCTGTTACTACTCTTGGAATTACAATGAAGACTTTTGCAATCATCATGAGTATTGTAATTGGTCTTTCTGCAGGTGCTCAGCCTATTTTTGGATATAATTATGGTAGCGGTAAATATGATAGAGTTAAGAAAACTTTTAAGCTTGTAGCAGTTCTTTCAACAATCATTTGTACAGTAGCTTTTTTCCTTGCTCAGTTTAAACCAATGGCAATTATCAGCATTTTTGGTTCTGAAAGTGATTTATACAACGAATTCGCAATAAAGTGTATGAGAATTTACCTTATGCTCATTCCTACTGTTGGTATTCAGATTATGAGCGGTATTTTCTTCCAGGCTTTAGGATATCCTGTTCAGGCTTCGATTTTGTCTCTTTCAAAGCAGATTATTTTCCAGTTGCCTGTCACAATTTTGTTGCCTGTTTTTATGGGTGTAGAAGGAGTTCTCTGGGCAGGTCCTGTTTCGGATGTTCTTGCTTTTACAACAATGATAGTTATGTTTTTAATTTACTGGAAGAAAATTTTTAACAAGCCAGTTATTGCTTAAGTATTAAGATTTTTGAAATGATTTTTGGAAAATACTGTTAAATCTTTAATTATATTAAAGATTTTTAATCTGACTTATTTACCAAAAAAAACAAATTCATTATTATTCTTCTTGAAAGTTCATATATTCAAAAAAGGAGGAATAGTATGAATAGAGTTAAATCAGTTATCGCTGCTACTTTAGTTTTGTCAGCTGCAAGTTCAGTTTTCGCTGCTAAAAAAGCTAAGACCATTAAAATAGGTGGTGTTGCACCTCTTTCAGGCGCAGTTGCAGTTTACGGTGTTGAATGCAAGAAAGGTATTGATCTTGCTGTAGAAGAAATTAATGCTGCTGGTGGTATTTTGGGCCAGACAGTTGAATTCGTTTGTGAAGATGACGAAGGTGATGCTGCAAAGTCAGTTAGTGCTTACAAGAAACTTGTAACAAAAGATAGAACAAAGCTTATTATTGGTTCTTTAACTTCTGGATGTACAATTGCTATTACAGCTCAGGCTCAGGCAAATAAAGTTGTTCAGATTGCTCCAGCTGCTACTGCAGTTGCTGTTACAGATGCAGGAAATTACATTTTCCGTACATGTTTTACAGATCCATTCCAGGGTCGTGTTGGTGGAAAATTTGCTGCTGACAATTTGAAGGCTAAAAAAGCTGCCATTCTTTATGATATTGGAAACGACTACTCTGTAGGTTTGATGGAAAACTTTGTTTCTGAATTTGAAAAATTAGGTGGAACAATTGTTGCAAAAGAATCTTATGCAACTGGTGAAAAAGATTTCAACGCAATCATTACAAAAGTAAAGGCTGCTAAACCAGATGTAGTATATCTTCCAGATTATTATTCAACAGTTTCTTTGATTTCAAAACAGCTTCGTGCTCAGGGTGTTAATACACCATTAGTTGGTGGAGACGGTTGGGATGGTCTTACAGAAGTAGCTGGTGATGAAGTTCTTAACGGATACTATTCAAATCACTATGCAGCTGACTCAGATTCTCCAGTTGTACAGAAATTCGTAAGTGCATTCGAAAAGAAATACAACGCTAAGCCAAATGCATTTGCAACTCTTGGTTATGATGCAATGTACATGCTTAAAGATGCTATTGTAAAAGCTGGTACAACAGACGCTGTAAAAGTTCGTGATGCACTTGAAGCAACAGATGGTGATTACGTAACAGGACACATCAAGTTTGATGCAAAACGTAACCCAATTAAATCTGCAGTTATGATTAAGATGACTAAAGAAAATGGTAAGCTTTCACAGGCTTATGCAGCTACAGTAAACGTAGACTAATTTTCTAAAATCAGTTAATTTATCTTTATTGTACAAAGGGGTGCATGCTGAAAAAGTATGCACCTTTTTTATTTAACAGATTTTTTGTACAATATATCGAAAAATTTGAAAGTTATGTAAAACATAAAGTTGGAGGTTAAATTGAATACCTTTTTAACGCAATTAGTTAATGGACTTTCATTGGGTAGTATTTACGCTTTGATTGCTCTTGGCTATACAATGGTTTACGGTATTGTAAAGTTGATTAACTTTGCCCATGGCGATGTTATGATGATTGGTGCTTATACCGGTTACTTTATTTTAAGGGCAATGGGAACTACACCTTGGGGACTTGCTTGTGCCTTCCTTGGTGCAATGATTGTTTGTTCTTTGTTGAGCCTTTTAATTGAACGCTGTGCCTATCGTCCTTTAAGAAATGCACCACGTTTGAATTCTTTAATCACAGCAATTGCAGTGGAATTAATTTTACAGAATGGTATGCGTGTTCTTCCATTTGTTGGTCCAAATCCACGCCAGTTCCCAACAATGGATACTCATATTTACAATTTCGGAATTATTTCTGTTTCAAATATCCAGTTGATTGTAATTATTTCTTCTGCACTTTTGATGGTTCTTTTAAATTATGTAATTAATTATACAAGAACAGGTAAAGCAATGCGTGCCGTTTCTTATGATTTAGGTGCTTCTAGTTTGATGGGTATAAATGTAAACAGAACTATTGCAATCACTTTTGTTATTGGTTCTATTCTTGCAGGTGCTGGTGGAGTTCTTTACGCTACAGCTTATCCTCAGATTGAACCAACAATGGGATACATTCCTGGCTTAAAAGCATTCGTAGCCGCTGTACTTGGTGGAATTGGTTCTGTTCCTGGAGCAATGCTTGGTGGTGTAATTCTTGGTATTGCTGAAACAATGACAAAGGCTTATATCTCATCTCAGTATGCAGATGCAATTTCTTATTTGATTTTAATTGTAATCCTTCTTGTAAAACCTGCCGGACTTTTAGGCAAGAAGAAAGTTGTTAAGGTTTAAGGAGGATAAGAAATGAAAAATAAGTTTGTTAGAAATACAATTATTCTTACAGTAATTGGACTTGCGTGTGTTTTAATTCCTTCTGGACTTATTACATTAAAGTCTTTCTTTTATGATCTTCCAATTGGTATTGATGCCTACTGGGCTCAGGTTATAACACTCGCTGGTGTAAATGCCATTATGGCTTTGAGTGTAAACGTAGTTTGTGGTATTACAGGTCAGCTTAGTTTGGGTCAGGCTGGTTTCCAGGCAATCGGAGCTTATGCAGTAATTCTTCTTACTCAGAATCTTCATCTGCCACTTCCTGTAAGTATTATTTTGGCAGGTTTAATTGCAGCCCTTTTTGGATTTTTGATTGGTTTCCCAACTTTAAAACTTGAAGGTGATTATCTTGCTATTGTAACACTTGCTTTTGGTGAAATTATTCGTGTTGTTCTGTTGAATCAAAAATCATGGACAGGCGGTCCAAATGGTATTCAGTTTGGAACAATTTTTACTGAATCATTGGAATGGGGTGCAACAATTGCCTATGCATCGGTTATTGGTGTTTTAGTATTGATTGTAGTCTTCCTTCAGAATTTCCTTCGTTCAACTTATGGTCGTGCAATAATGGCTGTTCGTGAAGATGAAATTGCTGCTAATTCTTCGGGAATTGGTGTTTTCAAGTATAAGATGATTGGTTTTGTTATTGCTTCATTTATTGGAGGAATTGGCGGAGCTTTGTATGCACCTTTAATTGGTTTTGTTAAGCCTGATCTGGCATCATTCAACAACTCTGTAAACGATTTGATTTATGTCGTTCTTGGTGGTATGGGTTCTGTTACTGGGGCAATTTTTGCAGCTTTTGTTCTTACAATTCTCCAGGAAGTTTTGCGTTTCTTAAGAGATTACCGCTTGTTGATTTATCCATTAATTTTAATTGTGATGATGCTCTTTAGACCACAGGGATTACTTGGTACTGCAGAACTTTGTTTCTTTAAGATTCCAGATTACTTTAAGGCAATTGGTCGCTGGTTCAAAAATTTATTTTCAAAATCAGCTAAGAAGGAGGCAAAATAATGGCAGAAGAAAAGAGAGAACTGCTCCTTCGTGCAAAAGATATTTCGATTGTTTTTGGTGGACTTAAAGCTGTATCAGATTTTTCACTGGATTTGTATGAAGGTGAACTGATTGGTTTGATTGGTCCAAATGGTGCTGGTAAAACTACAGTATTTAATATGCTTTCTGGTGTTTATAAACCAACATCTGGAACAATCACTTTTGTTGATAAAAAAGGAAATTTACAGGTTATTAATAAAAAATCGCCTGCACAGTTGAATAGAATTGGTATTGCGCGAACTTTCCAGAATATTCGACTTTTTGGCGGTATGACTGTTCGCGATAACATTAAAATTGCCCTTCATCAGACTCGTGGCGTTAATCCTTTGGATGTAGAATTCCGTACAAAAAAATTCCGCAATGATGAAGAAATGATGGATGCAAAAGCACTACACCTTTTAAGTCTGTTCCATATGGAAAATAAGATTGATGAACTTGCAAAAAATCTTCCTTATGGTGAACAGAGAAAACTTGAAATTTGTCGTGCACTTGCTTCTGCTCCAAAACTTCTGCTTCTTGATGAACCTGCTGCAGGTATGAATGGTCAGGAAACACAGGAATTGATGGAAATGATTGCCTTTATCAGAAAGGAATTTAATCTTACAGTTTTGTTGATTGAACATGATATGAAGCTGGTAATGGGTATTTGTGAACGACTTATGGTTTTGAACTATGGTTCTGTAATTGCTGCCGGAACTCCTGCAGAAATTCAGTCAAATCCAACTGTTATTAAGGCTTATCTTGGTTCTGGTTATGAACAGATGACTGCTGGAGGTGACAAATAATGAGTATGCTTGAAGTAAAAGATTTAGTTGTTTCTTACGGTGCCATTAAGGCTTTGAGAGGAATTTCTTTTGATGTAGATGCAGGAGAAATTATTTCCCTTATCGGTTCAAATGGAGCTGGAAAAACAACAACATTACATTCAGTAAGTAATTTGATTAAAAAGGTAAGTGGTTCTATCACTTTTGATGGAGTTGATATCACCAATGTAAATCCGGATAAAATTGTTCAGATGGGACTTATTCAGGTTCCGGAAGGACGTCGTGTTTTTGCTAACATGAGTGTAAAAGAAAATCTTGAAATGGGTGCTTATCTTAGACGTGATAAAGAAAATATCAAAAAAGATATGGAATGGTGTTATGAATTATTCCCACGTTTGAAGGAACGTTTAAGCCAGCTTTCAGGAACTTTGTCTGGTGGTGAACAGCAGATGCTTGCAATGGCTCGTGCACTTATGTCTAAGCCAAAATTACTGTTACTTGATGAACCTTCTATGGGATTAGCCCCAATTCTGGTGGATGAAATATTTGATATCATTACTAAAATTTCTTCTAGCGGTACAACAATTCTCTTAGTTGAACAAAATGCATATAAAGCTTTGTCAATTGCCAATAGAGCGTATATACTAGAAACAGGCCAAATCACTAAAACTGGAAAAGCTAGTGATTTGATTACGGATAAGGCTGTTATTTCGGCATATTTAGGAGGCTAAAAATGTTAGTTCGAGACGTAATGACAAAAAATCCAATCACTATTGATGTTAAGGCTTCTATTAGAGAAGCAAATGATTTGATGAAGAAAAATAATATCAATAAATTGCCTGTTTTAGATAAAAGCGGTTCGCTGGTTGGAATTATTACCGCAAATGATTTACAGCGTGCAGCACCAAGTGAAGCAACAACTCTTGATATGTACGAATTGAGTTATCTTTTGAGCAAGCTTACTGTTGAAAAAACAATGGTAAAAAAGGTTTTTACAGTTCAGGAAACAGAAACTGTAGAAGCAGCTGCAAAAATAATGTCAGATGGAGATTTTGGTTGTCTTCCAGTTATGAAGGATAAATTGTTGGTTGGAATTATTACCGACAGCGATTTGTTTAAGATGTTTATTAATATGTTTGAAACAAAAGTTCCAAGCGTACGTGCTATTGTAACTATGGCAGATGCATCGGGTGCTTTAGGTAAGTTTGCACAGAAAATTGCAGATGCAAATGGTAATATCATCACTTGTATTACAACAGATGCAGAAAATCCTAGCGATAGAAAAGTTACAATCAAAGTAACTGGTATAAAACTGGATGAGTTTAAGAAAATTTGTGAATCTTGTGGAACTGTTTCAGATATCCGCGAAGTTTAAAAATCTTTCTTTAAAATAAGATTTGATAAGAGAAAACGAGATTTATGGAGATTTAATTTTCATAAATCTCGTTTTTTTTTAACGTAAATTAATCTGTAATTTTTTTTACCTTAATTACTTTTATTTAGTAGAAAAAGATTTATACAAATAAGTATAATAATAAAAAATTATTAGAGGGTTTAAATGAAAAAGTTTCTAAATCATTTTACTTTAGTTTTTATTGCTATTTTTTTAGTAATAAACCTTTCTTTTGTTGGATGTGCGTCTACATCATCAAATTCTAATACAGATGCAACATTAAAATGGGATTCTAAGTATAAACTTGGCAGTCTTGATAATGGAATGACTTATTATATTCGTAAAAATTCAATTCCTGCTAATAGAATTACTCTTAGACTTGTTGTAAAAGCAGGTTCTTGTATGGAGGAAGAAGACCAGAAGGGTATTGCTCATTTAATTGAACATATGTGTTTTAATGGAACTGAGCATTTCGAAAAGTCTGCAATTGTAGATTATTTTGAAAAAATTGGTATGAATTTTGGTTCTGACTTGAATGCTTACACCTCTTTTGAAGAAACTGTTTATAAACTTGAAATTCCAGCAGACGATCCAGAAATTTTGAATACTGCAATGATGATTTTGCATGACTGGGCTTGTGCGGTAACTTTTTCACAGGAAGAGCTTGATAAAGAACGTGGAGTTGTAACTGAAGAGTGGCGTCTTGGACAGGGCTTTCAGGAAAGATTATCTGAAAAACAGATAAAACTCCTTTTGCATGATTCTGTTTATGAAAATCGACGTCCTATTGGGGATATGAATATAGTTAAAAATATCAGCCGTGATCGAGTCCTTGATTTTTATAAAAAGTGGTATAGACCAGAATTAATGTCGGTAGTAGTTGTTGGTGATTTAGAAACTTCAAAAATGGAAGCTTCGATTAAAAAGATAATGGGTCAGATTCCTGCTTCGGAAGAAAAAATTACACGTCCAAACTTTAGTGTTCCTTATCCTACAGAAAAGAAGATTAGCATTTTAGCTGATAAAGAAATGCCTTATACACAGGTATTTATGTTTGAACAAGAAAAGGATTACAAAATTATTGAAACAGAAAAGGAACTGAAGGAAGAGATTGCAAAAGAAATTGCCGCTAAGATTTTTGAAGTTCGTATGAACGAAATTTCAGCAAAAGCAGAAAGTCCTTGGCTGGCGGCAGGTGCAAATGAAATATCTCTTACAAATACTTCTGCTCATAACTATCTGGGAGTTTATCCAAAATCTGGACAATTTACACAGGCTTTGAAACAGTTCTTTGATGAAACAGACAGATTTATTGATTTTGGTGTTACTGAATCAGAAGTTGAAAGAGTAAAAGCGGGTTATTTATCTTCTCAGGAATTGTCTTATCAGAATAAGGATAAAGTCGAAAACGTTAATTATGCTGATAGACTGGTTTATTCTGCCATTGTTGGAAAAGTTCAGACTTCGGAGGAAGATTATCTTAAGATTTATAAAAGAATAATTCCTGCTATCACAATTGAAGATGTAAATGCAGCTGCAAAAAAGGCTTTGGGAAACAGAGGTTCTTTAATGTTCATTGCCTGCAATCCAAGTGAAAAATTGCCTTCTGAAGCAGAAATTATGTCACTGTGGAAAAATTACAAGAGTAGTGGACTTGCAGCTTATGAGGATGATTCTTCTAACGGTTTGATGAAACGTCCTGCAAATAAGGCAAAAATAGTTTCTAAAAAGCAGATAAAAGAACTGGGCATGAAGGAATATCTTCTTGAAAACGGAATTAGGATTTTGACCAAGAAAACTGATTTTGAGAAGAACTTCTTTTATATGAATGTTTTCAGTAAGGGTGGACTTTACCAGGTGGCAGAAGAAGATGTTCCATCAGCTTCGGTTGCTTTATCTTATGCAATGTATTCAGGCTTTGAAAATCTTACATATAATCAGCTGGTGAAAGAAATTTCTTCAAAGCAGATTAGATTTAATTTTGATATACAAAATACTTCGGAATATTTTTCAACAGCATGTTCTAGTAATTATTCAGAAGAACTTTTACAGATGCTCCACCTTTTCTTTAGTCAGGTTAAATTTAATGATGATGCATGGAATACAGTTATTCACCAGCTTAAAGAGGCTGCTAGTAGTCATGGAAATGCTCCAAATGATGTTTTCTCAGATAAGATTAAAGAAATAATTTACGGAAAGAATGATATTTATCATGCACCATTCGATTTGAATTTTGTTTCAAAAATGGATGCAAAAAAAGCTGAAAAGGTTTTCAAGGAACGTTATGGAAATCCTGCTGACTTTACTTATGTGTTTGTTGGTGATTTTGATGAAGGAAAACTTATTGAGCTTTGTCAGTACTATCTTGGTAATTTGAAAACTACAAAAGATAGGGAAGAAACTGTTTATAAATATTATGATTTCCCTAAAGGAAAAATAAATGAAACTGTAAAGAAAGGTAAGGAAGATAAGGGACGAGTGTACCTTTGTTTTGGTGGTGAATTGCCTGCCCAAGATGATATAGAAAAATCCTTTAAAGAAGCTAAGATTATTTCTTATTTGGAGACTATTCTTGATATTCGTTTACGCGAAGTTATTCGAGAAGATAAGAGTGGTTCTTATGGTATTGGTGTAAATGCTTATATCGATGGATATCCAGAGCGTTATTATAGAACTGAAATTTCTTTTGGATGTGAACCTGCTCGTGCTGAAGAATTGAGAGATGAAGTTCTTAATCAAATAAAATTGCTCCAAACTCAGCCTCTTGGTGAGCTTTATATTAAAAAGCTGATTGAAACAGAAAAACGCGGTAGTGAAAATAATATTTATGATAATGGCTGGTGGTTGAACAGAATTAATGCTGAATTAGTATTCACCTATGAACCTTTGTGGGTTTCTAAAAATGAAAAGAAAAAGGAAGTTGAGTGGATTACAGCAGAAAATATTATGGAAGCTGCAAAAAAATATCTGAATGTTGATAATTATGTTTCAGTTTATTTGAAGCCTGAAAAATAAAAGTAGGATTTGAAAGAAAAAGGAGAGGGGACAGACCCCTCTCCTTTTTCTTTCAAACAAGGTTTTACGATATTGTTTGGTTAGAATAAAGGCTTTTGAACTTCTGTTTTATCAACAAAAGGACCTGGGATGGTGGATGAATTTCGTTTTGTTCCAAAGAAGTCTTCATCGAAGGTGATAGGACTTCCATCTGGATTTTCATACTTTTGTTCAGGTTCAAAAGCCATAGGAATATCTTCTGTAGTGAGAATATTTAATTTTGTGTCTGGAAGGAAATTGTAAACGTTTGTTTCAAGAGCAGGTTTTCCATCTTTTTCAACGTATTTAATTTCTACCTTGTTTTTAGAATCAACAACGGCATCTTTTTCTTTGTCCATAGGAAGTGCTCCGTTGAAATAGAAATTGCCTTTTGTCCAAACTGGTAATTCAGAGTAGTAACGGTCACTGGCTGGAGAACCCATTCCACAATATCCTTCGAACTGCTTATCCCATTCTTCAAAAGTTGGATATTTATTGTATTTGAAAGTTCCAACTCTAACGTTTGAGTCATCCCAATCAAAATTTGTACAATTTTCCATATTGATTCTAAGTTTTTCACGCATTTCCTGCTGAATAAAAATGTTGTGGAAAATTTTGCAGTCACCATGAAGAATTGTCATAAAGCCTGCAACTTCGGTCTGATGTGGAACGTGATATGGTGTATATCTAGGGGAAACGCGATTTATTGTTCCATTGTTGACTCCACAACCAATTGCGGTAAATGAACCTGCAATAAGATTATGAACAAGAGCAACTCCCTGTGTGGCAAGTTTTACGGCACGGTCTGAAAGGAAAATGTTGTTATCGAGGAGGGTTGGTCCGTGTGAAACTTCAATGAAAAGATCTTCACCGGCTCCACCAATTGCTGCATCAGTCATAAGGTGATCGAAAGGCAAACAGTTGTCATGGAAGTAATTCTGTGTTACACGGGTTCCCTGTGCCTGCCAGTCTAACCACATTCCTCTTGTACAATGGTGAATATGATTTCGACGGTAAATTACATCAATTGCAGCATGCATTTTAATTCCACCAATTTCGGCACCTGCAAGATTCTGTTTATTGTTGATATGATGGATATGATTGTCTTCAATGAGTGAAAAAACACCACCTAAGTGTCCAACAATACCTGTCTGTCCACAATCATGAATATCACAACGGCGGATTATATGTGAACCAATATTTTCTTTTGACCATCCTTCCAGCTGTGCCTGACAGATACAATCTCTTTCTGTTTGTGTTCCGTCCTTGTATTTCCATTTCAACCATTTATTATCATTTTCAGGCTGTTTGTATTTTCCTAAAGAAATACCTGAACACTTAGATTCAAAAACTTCGCAGTCTTCAATAATCCATCCTTTTGACCAATGTGGACCAATCATTCCTTCCTGATATGCGGTAGGTGGTGCCCACTGAGTTGCGGCTTTTGAAACTTTGAATCCGCTCAGGGTGATATAGCTGATTCCTTCTTCAGAAGGGTAGAAACAGTTTTCACGTACAGTGAATTCTACATCGGCGGTGTTGGGGTCTGTCCCCTGGAAATTTGCATAAAGAATTGTCTGGTCTTTAGATTCGTCTTGTTCGGTGTACCAGGTGTAAAGGGTAAAATCAGGATCCCAGGAAAGTTCGTATTTTTTTGGATTTTTTACTTCTTCAAGGGTTTTAACTTCATACATTGATTTTCCGTTGAGAAAAACATCTCCGGTGTGAGCCATAAAGTATGCGATGAACCAGTCTCCGCTTACAAGAGTTTTATAAGGATTATAATCACCAAAAATTTCGTTTGAAATAGCGGTTTTGTAAACATTTCCTTCTACTTTTTCCCAATTTTTTGCAACTTCCGCTCCAGTGATGTGAGCTCCAAGTTTTTCTGTAGAACGGTAAACAATTGGATTTTCTTTTGTTCCTGCATTTTTTGGATTTACATATTCACGATATATTCCTGGCAGAACAAGAACTTCATCACCAGCTTTTGCAATTTCTGCAGCAGATTGAATTTTATTAAAAGGATTTTCTTTAGAACCATTGCCACCTGCGGGTGCAGAGGCATTTACATAATAAGTCATTTGTATCTCCTGTGATTTATACTTAAAGTACCATTTTAAATTATTGAAAAAATAAAGATATAAAGAAATTTCCTTAATTATCCAGGTCTTGTATTTCTGTAGCTTGCAGGGCTGTTTTTAGTTTGAAAAGGAAGTTTCCCTGTGTATTTCTGAAGATGTTGCTTAATCCTCTAAAGTAGGAAAGAACAAGAGCCAGGGGTCTGTCCCCTTTTGGTTTAAAATTTGCTGCACATTGACTTAAGGCAGATACAGATGAAAGCTTGAGGGATTTTATGACTCCTTGTAAAAGAGCTCCTTTTGTGACAGAAAACTTTCCAATTGAAAGAAGAACCTGACCATTTGGAACAACTAAAGAAGTTATCATTATGAAAAGCCAGAGACTTATATGTGGAAGAAGATAGATTTTTCGTCCTGATATTTTCTGGAAAAAGAAAGATAAGAAAAAGACGATGATAAGAAAAATCAGATTGTTGATGAGAAAAATACAAATTGAGGCCGAAAGAATCAGCAGGATAAGAAGGGGGGTAATTGATTTTTTAGGGGTCTGTCCCCCCATGTTTCTGATTAAAACAGGCGCTTGGGAAGGAATGTGTAAAATCTGACTTAAAAAAGCTGTCAGGATTCCGCTGAAAATACTAAAAAGCAGCATTAGTCCTAAAAGTGCCAGAGTTCCTTTTCCAAGATAGATTGATGATAATAAAATTTGAATTAATGCACTAAGGGCAGAACCGAAAATTGAAATGCCGTAAATGCTGAATAATTTATTTTTACAAACCTGATTTAAACGGGCAAGCAGATACATTGAAATGCCGCTAAAAAATGACTGACTTAGAGAAATTATAAAAAAAGGTGATAGTAATGTGCCTGACATTATGCTGGATGCAAGTGATTTTATTAAGGTAAGAAGTAAAAATGATGGAAAAGAAAGGTCAAATGCCAGAAGTATTGCTATATTTCCAAGTCCAAGTCTGAAAAAAGGAAGAATTTTTGGAAAAATCATTTCTGCATAAGAAAACAGGAGGGTCAGAGCACCAAGATAGGCTATTTTATTTTTATTCTGAAATTGCATCAAATTCTCCCGTGTTTTCATATGTAATTATTACTTTGTTTGGAAGACAAACAAGAGGATTTGCCCATCCCTGGTGAACACAGTTTTTATTTGGACAGGCAGAATCAATGATGTGAACAGATTTATTTTTTATTTCAAAAGTTGTTGGACCAATTGCACCTTCTACAGTGTACACTCCATCCTTATCTAAAGAATATTCATACTTAATACCATTAGCCTGAACCATTATTTTATTGCTTACAGGAGTTACAGTTTTTTTGAATGAAAAAAATACAGCTATCAGTATTAAGATTAATATCAGAAAATCGAGGGGACGGACCTGTTTCATACTTTTAGTTTAGCCTAAAGTTCGTAAAAGCTAAAGTTCACATTACACTGAAGACTTGATTCAAGGGAAATTCTGCTTTCTGGAGAATCCATAAAATAAGCATTTGTGAACCAGAATTCACCTTTGTTTAAATAAGTTTCAAGAGAGTTGTAATCTCCTATTATGTGAACGTAAAGATCATCAGTTTCGAGTGGCAAGAGAGGAGGGATAATCACTGTTCTCTTAGGGGTCTGTCCCCCATACTTTGTATGACTTCTATCAAAAGTAATTTTCATTTTGCATAATTCAATAGAAAGTGTGACATATTCTTTGTCGTTAGAAGAAATGTTTAAGGTTATTTCAGAAATCCCTTTGCTGTAAATGTATTCATGTGGAATTTCCAGAATCAGTTCAAAAGTTCTTTTGCTTTCTTCCTGAATTAATTTAAATTCGCAGTTGGAAAGTTTTCCCTGTAAAAGAGATTTTTTTAATTTTTCGAACTCTCTAATCGGTTTTTGAATCAGTCTGTCTTTGTATAAGGATATTTCACGTGGGAGAGTCATCATTCCTGTCCATTTGTAATGTGAAGGTGTAATAGGACTTTCCCAGTTCTGCATCCATGCTATTAAGATTCGTCTTTGATCTGGAAGGAGGCAGGTCTGCTGGGCGTAAAAATCGATTCCATAATCAATCTGAGCAGCTGTGAAATTGTTTTCAGGACGAGTATCTCTTTGGAAATTAAAAAGACTGTCTAAGGTTCCTGTAATGTAAAGATTATTATCACCATTAAAAAAGTTTAATTCAGGATTTTCAGTCATATCTTTTGCAGAAATTAAAATGACATCTTTATTATTAAGGGTGAAAAAGTCCGGGCATTCCCAAAGCCTACTGATATTTTCTGTGCATTTATCAATGATATTTAAGAATTGCCAGTTTTGTAGATTTTCAGAACGTAAAAGAGCTAATGCTGATTTTCCATTTTTTTGCTGAAGCATACATATCAAAAAATAGTAGCCGTTTATTTGAAAAACTTTAGGATCTCTAAAGTTGGTAATATCAAAATCGAAAGGAATATTTTCTGCAGTGATTACAGGATTTTTTTGAAATTTCACGTATTTTTTGCCATTTCCAAAGGCTAAACACTGTTGTTGTAAAGAATCTTTATCTGTTATTTTTTGAACTCCTGTATAGATTAAATAGTGCTTTCCATCGTGTTCAATTGCACTACCACTGAAACATCCGCCATTATCATAGGTCTTATCGGGAAAAAGAGCGATTTTTTTGTTTTTCCATTTAAGCATGTTTTTTGAAGTTGCATGTCCCCAGTGCATAGGTCCCCATTTTGTATCAAAAGGATTGTACTGGTAAAAAAGATGAACCTTTCCTTTATAAAAAGAAAACCCATTTGGGTCATTACACCATCCTTTGGGGGTGGAAAAATGGAAAAAAGGCCTATAATTTTTCGTTATATTTTTCATATTTTCCATTCTAACAAATAAAATTGAGTTTTTTAAGGATAATAATGTATACTTTAAAAAAATATGTATATTTTCTTAATTTCGATGTTCTTTTCAGTCCTCTTTTCGCTTCAGGATTTAAAAAATAAGAAAGTTTCGAATATTCTCCTCTGGACGGGAATACTGGTATTAATAATTTTCCGTATATTTTTTCATTTAAATTATGACTGGAAGTCAGTTCTGGCAGCTTTTTGTTTTGGACTTTTTTATTTTCTGGTTCGTCTTATAACGAAAAAAAAACTTGGAATGGCAGATGTTTATTTTGGAATTTTTCAGGGCTTATGTCTGGATTTTCGATTTTACGGAATCTGTGTTTTACTTGAAGTTCTTCTGGCCTTAATCATTATGAATAAAAAACTGAAACAGGGTGATTTTCCATTTATTCCTTTTATGGCATTATCTTTGAACATACTTTTATGTTTTTGCCTTTTTGGAGAGACTTTATGGAAATAAAAATTATTCTATTTGATCTTGATTTTACCCTGCTTCATAGTGATAAAAGTGTATCTGAATATACTGTTAATGTTCTGAAGGAATGTTCAAAAAAGGGGATTTTGACGGGTTTTTGTACCAGCAGAGGGAACTCAACTATAAAAAATCTGCAGGAATTAATTAATCCTGATATTGTTATCTGCAATTCTGGAGCTTGTGTTTATTATCATAATCAATTAATACAAAGTGTGACTTTTTCTCAGGAAGAAACTCATGCAATTTTTGAAAACGCTTATTCAGTTTTTGGTTCTGAAGTAGAAATGACTTGTGACACTCTGGATGATATGTACTGGAACCGAAAGGATAGTAAAAGTCTGCCATATAATCCAAATGCTTTGTATGATGATTTTCGCAATTTTAATCAGTCTGCAATGAAAATCTGTATTCAAACTCAGGATGATAAAAAAATTAACAGGGTTATTGAAGGTATTGAAAATTGTGATTTGATTCCTTTTTCTGATATTCCCTGGTATAAACTTTCACCTGTGAATGCATCTAAAGAAAAGGGGATAGTTTTTTTATCAGAGTATTTAAAAGTTCCTCTGGAAAATATAGTTGCCTTTGGTGATGATTTTAGTGATATAGGTATGCTTAAAATGTGTGGAAAAGGTGTCGCAGTTGCAAATGCAATTCCCCAGGTAAGAGAAATTGCAGATGAACTTACTGATTCTTGTGATCAGGATGGTGTTGCGAACTGGATTGTAAAAGCGGGTGTCTTAGAAAAACAATAAGAAGTTGAATTGCCATTACAACCCAAATTAATGGTTCACATAGAATAATTCCCCAGCTGCCTGCTTTTGGAATAATCAGTGCTGTAAAAAGAACTTTTCCTAATAATTCAATAATACTTGAAATAAGCGGCAGATTTTTACTGCCAAGTCCCTGGAGTGCATTTCTTGTAACAAGCAGTATTCCCAGAACCGGGTAAAATGGCATTGCAAAAGAAATGTATTTTGAACCATAGTTTATAACTTCTGTGGTGTTGGATCCGCTTATAAGTGAAATTAATGATTTTGAGAAAATAGGAATGATAATTGTACAGATAATTCCCCAGACTGTACTTAAAAGATATAGAGATCTGACCCCTTTTTTAATTCGGTCGAATTTTTGTGCTCCATAATTTTGTGAAACAAAGGTAGAAGCAATCATTCCGAAAGTAAAAAGTGGAATGTTGGTGAAAATAAATATTTTTCTTGCGGAAATATGTCCTGCCAGGATGAAGGTTCCAAAAGAATTTATGGCTTTCTGGAGAATGACTGTACCAGAGTTTACAAGGGAACTCATAAGAGCCATAGAAAGTCCCTGGCTTATTAAATCTTTATAAATAGGTGGGTCAATTTGAAGACTTTTCTTATTTGGAATAAGGATACGACATTTTGCCATTATGTAGATAAAGCATAAAATTGCACTGATTCCCTGGGCAATAACTGTTGCAATGGCAGTTCCCCTGACTCCCTGGTGAAAAACAACAATAAGAAGAATATCCAGAAAAATGTTTAATACAGAAGAAGAAATCAGGAAAACTAAAGGCATTATAGAATTGCCTATAGCTCGTAGAAGGCCTGAAAGCAAATGATAGGCAAATAAAACACCAGAGAAAATAGCCATAATCCAAATGTAGGAATATGCTTCATCAATAATTGAGGCAGGGGTTCCTAAAAGGGTCAGGATTTTATAAAGGAAAAAATGACCAATCAGCATTATAAAAAGAGTTACTCCTAATGTTATAAAGAAGGATGCAACTACAATTTTTTTAAGTCTGTCTTCTTTTCCTGCTCCGTAGGCTCTGGCAGCTACAATTCCTAATCCATTACCAAAACCATTACCAAAACCTATAAGTAAATCGTTTACAGCTGAACAGGCGGCAATTGCAGCAAGAGAATCTTCACCAAGGAAGTGGCCTACAACAACAATATCAACAGTGTTGTAAAACTGGAGAAAAATATATGATATGAGTAATGGAGCACCAAAGGCAAGCATTGTTTTTAAAATGTTGTCTCTGGTTAAATCCGGATGAAATAATTTATCAAATCTGCTAGTCATAGGCGGTATTCTAACGATTTGATAAAAAAAAGTTTAGTCTTTCATGTGGTTGTAAAGATATTCAAGTTCTTTTCGACATGAAAGGAAGATAGGTCCTAATTCTGGATCGAAGTGAGTTCCTAAATTTTTGCTGATTATTTCGAAGGCTCTGTCAAAAGAAAAAGCTTCCTTGTAGCAGCGTTCACTTACAAGAGCGTCAAAAACATCTGCAAAGGCCATTATTCTTGCTTCAAGAGGAATATCGCGTTCTTTAAGACCATCAGGATATCCGCTTCCATCCCATTTTTCATGATGATAATGAGCGACATTTTCTGCAATCATTTTAAATTCTGTATCATCAACTTTAGCAAGAACCTGACCTACAATTTCTTTACCTGCATTTGGGTGAATCTTCATTTTATTGTATTGTTCTTCAGAATATTTACCCTTAAAGGTTAAAATATCATCAGGTACTGCAATTTTTCCTAAATCGTGCATAGGAGCAGCTTTTATAATATCCTGATAAAATTTATCACTTAAAGTTTTGTACTGTTCTGATAACTTAAGTTTTTCAACAAAAATTTTAACACATTCGCTGGTACGTTTAATATGACCGCCAGTAGATTTATCGCGGCTTTCAACTACCATAGCCATTCCAGTAATGATAGATTCCTGAATTTCGTAAAGATTTCTTGTCTTTTTGAAAACTTCATCCTGGAGTTTCAGGTTGTAATTATTCATGAGTTCAATGTATTTTTGCTGTTGTGTTACATCTTTTATAACTATAAGATATCCGACAATCTCTTTGTTACGCTGGATTGTTCTCATTGATAATTCATTGATGATTTTTCCAGTTGTAAGAAGTTTTGTCTGCTGATATCCGTTTAACCATTCGTCCGCCCATGGCAGAATTTCTGTCATAAATGGTGATAGAGGTGCATCATCATTTGTAAATTTTTTATCAAGACGGAATCCATACAGGAATGGGAAGATGTGTTTTGCATATTCTGTTGAACCCAGATAGCGTTTGTTTATATCAAAAGCAATGTAACCATATTCAGAACGATGTTCATAGACACTTAAAATACTTAAAGAAATATCATAAAGAACGGCCCTTCTGAAAATGATAAGTGCAATAATGTCCATCAGGGTGTACATGAATGGCAAAAAATCTAAATCGAGATGAATTAGTTTTGGGAAAATGTAAATTATAAAGCCAATGAAGAACATGAATAAAAGAGTTAAAACTGTTCTTACAGGAACATCTTTTTTATTTTTAAGTCCAAGACAAATGTAAGTTATAGAAATAATGAATGTTGAGAAAATAAGGATTAATAGCATGTTGTGCAAAGGACCATACTGACGATCCATGTATGACATTCCGTAAATCTGAACAAATTTTGTAGAAACGTAATAAAGTTTATGATGTTTAATACTTGCAATTAAAAAGACAATTATGGCACCATAAATAAAAAGGAATAATCTGAAGAATATATTTGTTTTATAACCACAAAGTTCAATAATAACGAGAATAATACTAATATTTGTAAAAACTGATCCAAGATAATAAATCTGAAATGTTGCGTAAAGGCTTTCCCAGTTTTCAGCAAAAGTACTTATAGCAAAACAGTAATTTGCAACATTAGTAAAGAAGAAAAGTAATATATGTCTTGGATTAACTTTTTGCTGGTATGATTCCAGATAGAAAATAAAACATGCTATCGAAATAATAGCATTAACAAGATAAGCCCACTTCACTAAAACTCTCCTAGTTATATTTCTATTATAAATAACTAAATTAAAAAGCACAAATAAAAATAGTTAACTATGGAAAAAGAAAAGTTAATTATTTAATATTAGGATTCATGAGTATGAAAATTTTTTACAAAAAAGCATTTATGCTGATTACAGCAGGATTATTATCTTTAAGTTTGTTTGCAAAAGAAAAAGTAAGTTTTGTTACTGAAAAAGTTCCTGGAGATAAAGAACTGGTTATTTATGTTACTGCAAATGACTGGGGGCCTTCTGTAGATAAAATTGTTTTTAATACAGGAAAAGAAATAAAACCTGAAGAAATAGAAGTAGATGAATTTGAAATTTCCAAAGAAAAACGCCGTGAATCAAATCATGATTCAAGAACGGACTGGCAGGAAATTGAACTTGAAGCAGATGATGTTTATTGTTCAGATGGATATGGAAATAAAGTTGCAGGTTCAAGTAAATATCTGACAGCGGTTTTTAATAATTTACCTGACAGCGAAAATTGTTCACCATTTGCCGGTAGTCTGATAAAAGGTGTAAATAATGTTTATGGCTATAGAATTGAAAATGATGATTTAGACCTTAACATTTATAAAATGGCAGGAATGGTAAATCCTCTTGGTGCTAAGTTTAAAACTTCAGAATTTATAACAGATCAGTATAAGATGTCGTATGCCTTTTATAATCCTCCTAAAAAAGCAGATAAAACACCTTTAATTATATGGCTGCATGGTATTTCTGAAGGTGGAAACAATCCTTATGTTGCTATGTTTGGAATTAAGTCTGTAAATCTTGCCAGTGAAGAAATTCAGAAATATTTTAAGGATGGGGCAAGTGTTTTGATTCCTCAGTGTCCAACAGCCTGGCTTGAAACAACAACTTTAGATGCAAATGGAATGAGAGTCTGGGAACCAATTGATATTGCAGGAACAATCAACAAATATGTAAATCCTGTAAAAGGTATTCTTGGTATGCTTACAAATATTCCGGTTAATCAGATTGTGGAAGAAAAACCTTTGGCAAAGACTTCATATTATACAGAAAGTCTTATGGCTCTTATTGAAACTTATCTGGATTTAAATCCATATATCGACAGAAATAGAATTTATATTGGTGGATGTTCTGCCGGTGGTTATATGACTTTAAATATGCTGATAGAAAAACCAGGCTTTTTTGCAGCTGCAATTCCAACTTGCGAAGTTTATGTAAATAATAAAATTACAGATAAAGAAATTCAGGAACTGGCAAAAGTACCTGTGTGGTTTGTTCAGGCAAAAAATGATGGAACGGCAAAACCTGCAGTTTATGTATCACCAACTTTTGAAAGACTTGAAAATGCAGGGGCTTCAAATGTACATCTGTCAATGTATGAAGGTGTTTTTGATAAGACAGGAAAATATCTTGCTAAAAAAGATGATGACGATGACCCTGACAAAGTTTATGAATATAACGGTCATTATTCCTGGATTTATGTTTTGAATAATGATCCAAATGAAGATGGGAAATCAATTTTTGAATGGCTTTCTGAACAGAAAAAATATAGCCGGTAAAAATTATATTTTGCGGTAATTTTTAATAAAATAAATAATTTCCGCAATTGCAGTTATTGTCCAGCTGAAAATATACAAAAGGAATAGAGACTGGATTGTTTTGAAATAAGCAAAAATAGTAAGTACCCAGGCTATTCTGAAAAGACATGAACCAATAAAAACGATGATGGATGGCACAAAAGTTTTACCTAAGCCTCTGTTGGCAGCAATTGTGTTGTCCATAAAACTTGCTACTGGATATGAAAAAAACATGATGCTTAGTCTTATGTATCCAGCTTCAATAACGGCCTGATCGGTGGTGAAAAGTCCAAGACACTGATGTCCAAAAATGAACATTGTAACACTTAGTATTGAACCAAGAGAAAATGCATATGCATTTGAAATAATCATAGATTTTAGAATTCTTTTTTTATTTCCTGCACCGTAATTTTGTCCTATAAAAGTTGCACAGGCAACGTAAAAAGCATTCATTGCACTGTAGATAATGTTATCCAGATTAGAGCCTGCAGAAGCTCCGGCAACCATTATTGAATCAAAGGAGTTAATTCCAACCTGAATAAAAGTATTTGCAATGGCAAAGATTGCATTTTGAAGTCCAGAAGGAATTCCTATTTTTAAGATTTTTATGGTTTTTTCTTGATTTACATGCAGTTTACTTAATTGAAGTTTTATATTTCCAATGCCTTTAATAAGGGGAATTAATACAAGAATTGCAGAAACGTACTGCGAAATTAAACTGGCAAGAGCAACTCCTGCAACAGACATTTTAAATACAATAACGAAGATAAGATTTAAGATGATGTTTATAATTCCTGCGAAGGAAAGATAGTAAAGAGGACGTTTTGTATCTCCTGCGGCACTTAAAACAGCATTTCCGTAGTTATAAAGTGCGGCTCCCGGGATTCCAAGCATATAAATCTTAAAATAAATAACTGCATTGTCCAGAAGTTCTGGTTTTGTTTTTATTAAAGATAAAACTGGTCTAGCAAGAATAAATCCTGCAGACATCAAAATAAGTCCAGTAAAAAGTGATACGATAAAGGATGAATGAACAGCTTCGTTTAAATCTTGTTTTGATTTTGCACCAATGTAAAAAGCTGTAATTACGTTAATTCCTCCACCAAGTCCCATTATAAGCCCGGTGAAAAGAAATAAAATCTGGGAGGTGGAACCAACAGCTCCCAGAGCAAGGCTTCCTGCAAAACGGCCAACAACTGCAATATCAGAAATATTAAATAATACCTGAAGCAGATTTGAAAAAATGAGGGGGATTCCATAAAAAAATATGCCTTTTGCTAAAGAACCTTGAGTTAAATCTTTTTCATACAGGAGTTTCATAAAATGAGAATTTAATGAAAAGGCAGAAAATACACAAGGAGTAAGATTTAGTAGAGGTCTGTCCCCTCATAGAAAAATATGCAGATTTGCGGTAATATATAATTCATAGCGGAATAAAGGAGATTATATGTTTAACGAAAATGATAATGATAAATATTCAAGCTTAAAACTTGAAAATCAGCTGTGTTTTCCTTTATATGCGGCTTCAAGAGAAATCCTTAGAAAGTATACTCCATTCTTAAAAGAATTAGATCTTACATATACTCAATACATAGTTATGATGGTTATGTGGGAGCATAAAAAACTTACTATTGGTGAACTTGGAAAATATCTTTTTCTTGATACAGGAACTCTTTCTCCACTTTTAAAAAGTATGGCTCAGAAAGGTCTTATTACCAGAACCAGAGAAAAAGAAGATGAACGTATTGTTAATATAGAAATAACAAAGGATGGTGAAGCTTTAAAAGAAAAAGCTTTGCAAGTTCCTGTAAAGATGTGTTCATGCTTTCAGTTACCAGAACAGGATGCTAAAGATCTTTACAGAATTTTATATTCTATTCTTCAGAACCAGGAACAATAAACTATTTTATGTGTGAAAAATTTTACGAACAGGGTTTACATTTTGAATGTCAGAGATGTTCTTTTTGCTGCGGGCATTCTCCAGGATTTGTTTATCTTTCTGAACGTGATTTAAGAACTTTATGTGAACATTTCAAAATGACAATACGTCAGTTTGTAGAAAAATATTGTCGCTGGGCAGATTATTACTACGGTACAAAAGTTCTTGCTCTTTTAGAAAAGAAAAATTATGACTGTATTCTCTGGGAAAATGGATGTTCTGCATATCTTGCACGTCCTGTACAGTGTTCAACTTATCCTTTCTGGTCATGGATGATTGGTGATAAAGAAACCTGGGATGATTGTGCTAAAGAATGTCCTGGCATGAATAAAGGTAGATTATGGCCGCTTGAAGAAATTGAAAAGAATAAAGATGCATATGTAAAAAACATTCCTCTTCATAAGGAAGAAGTAGAAGAACTTATGAAGAAAGAAGAAAGTCAGAAATAGCCTGAGCACATCCTCCACTATCATTATCTTTTACAATAACATCAGAGATTGATTTTATTTTTTCGTTGGCATTTCCCATGGCAACAGACAGACCTGCACTTTTCATTATTTCCAGATCATTATCTGCATCTCCAACAGCAATTGTTTTTTCTAATGGAATATTTAATTTTTTACACAAAATTTCGAGACCAGCCGCTTTAGAAACTCCTTTTGCGGTACATTCAAGACTGGTAATTTCAGAAAAAGTGTAAGTAAGATTGATATCAGCAAGGTCTTTTAAAAGTTGTTCACGTTTTTCCACAGATTTTGAAAAGAGGTTTATTTTGTAGAGTGGAAATTTTTCTGTTTCGTAGGCCTTAACAATATCATCAACCTGATAAACAATTTTTCTGAAAGCGTTCATGTAATTTTTCATGTGAAAAAGGGGCATTTGTTCAATTTTGTCTTTTTCCAGAATAGATTTGTCAGAAAGGATATGAATCATCAAGTCTTTATTTTTTACGCGCTCAAATAATTGCTTTGCTGTTTTATCTGGTATTGAAGTTGATGATAAAACTGAATGATTTTTATTGTCGTAAATCAAGGCTCCGCTTATGCAGATAAAATATGGCATGGAAGAAAGGGCCTGTTCGTAATCTTTTAATTCAGGTAGACAGCGGCCGGTTGAAAGGCAGACGATTTTTCCTGCTTTGGTGGCTTTATCTATCATTTTTAGGCTGTCGGGTCGGATTCGTTTTTGTGAATCTAAAAGAGTGCCGTCCATGTCGAAGGCAATAAGATCATATTTACTCATTTGAAAATAATTTTTGTGATTTTTGGGGAATTTGTAAAGTGAGAGGGGGGACAGACCCCTCCTTTTTTTAACTAAAATAATCAATCTGTGTTAAAATATTGTTATGAAAAGTTTTAGTACAAATAGTGTCTTTTTATATGTTCTTGCAGCCTGCGTCATTATTTTTGTCCTGGCTCAATCTGTATTCTTCCTAATCCGTTCAATTCGCAGGGCTAAAGCCATAAATATGAAAATGCCGGTTATCTGGAAAACTATCGGTTCAACTGCAATTTTCACCCTTGCACCTGCCTTTTCAATTTTGCTTGGTGTTGTAACTTTATCCCAATTTCTGGGCCTTCCTCTACCTTGGATTCGTCTCAGCGTTATTGGGGCCATTACTTATGAACTTCCAGCTGCCACTTCTACCGCCAAAGCTTTGAATATATCACTTTCAGAAATGATAAAAGATCCAAAAATTTACACTGCAATTGCCTGGGTTATGACTCTGGGTATTCTGCCTAGTGTTGTAGGAACTCCTCTTCTTATTAAGAAGATTCAGAAAGGAGTTGTAAAAATCCAGACAAAAGATGCCAAGTGGGGTGAAATATTTATGACTTCACTTTTTATGGGAATGATTTCTGCCTTCAGTGGAATGGTTTTCAGTCATCTTAGAGAAGGATTAAAAGGTCTTCTTCCTGTGGCAGTTCTTGCAGTTTCAGCTTTGATTATGTGTATTTGTGGACTTTTGATAAAAAAATGTAAAATTTCCTGGCTTGAAAATTACGCAATGCCTTTTTCAATGTTGATTTCTATGGCCTTTGCGGTTATTGCAGCACCACTTTTTGGGCTTTAATTTTGGAGAATTAATATGACATATGATGAATATATTTCTAAAACACATAAAACCGGACAGATTTGGATTTGGACAGCTGTTTGTGTGATTTTATTTGTACCGGTTGCAATCTGTCTTTATTACAATGCCTGGCCATCATTTTCTGCAGTTTTAAAAGGATTGATAGGAGTTGCTCCAATTTACTGGACAGTTGGAATTATTGAAATCATCACTTTTACACCAATGTTAGGTACTGGCGGAACCTATTTAAGTTTTGTAACAGGAAATGTAACAGCCTTAAAAGTTCCTGCCGCTTTGAATGCCATGGAAAGTGCGGGAGTAAAAGCAAACAGTGAAGAAGGAGAAATCATCTCGACAATAGCAATTGCAACTGCTTCAATCGTAACAACTTTGATAATTGCAGCTGGAATATTTTTATTTGTTCCACTTCAGCCTTTACTTTCATCAGAAAAATTAAAACCTGCTTTTGATAATATCCTGCCTTCTTTGTTTGGTGGACTTGGTGTTGTTTACATAAGCAGAAACTGGAAAATTTCGATTGCACCGCTTGTATTTATGATTGCTCTTTTCGTAGCAGTTCCATCACTGGCAAGTTCAGTTGGAGTTTTAGTTCCTGTAGGTATTTTGATTGCCCTTGGAGCTTCCAGAATTATGTACAAAAAAGGCTGGTTGAAATAAATGGATTTTACAGATTTTACTGAGGCTGATAAAGAAAAAATTGTTTCTGATATGTGCAGGATGATTCAATGCAGAACAGTTTCAAACATTGATGATTCGCTTGTTGATTGGGATGAATTTGAAAAATTCCGTGCTTTGTTGGAAGAAATCTTTCCAAATATTTATTCTGTCTGTGAATTTTTCAGGATTGGAAAATCAGGGATTGTTCACAAAATTAAGGGGACAGACCCCAATTCAAATCATGCAGTAGTTTTAATGGCTCATTATGATGTTGTTCCTGCTGAAAAAGAAAAATGGACTTTTGAACCTTTTGCCGGAGATTTAGTAGACGGATATATTCGCGGCCGGGGAACAATGGATACAAAAGGAACTTTGTGTGCCTGTCTTGAAGCGGTAGAAATTGGTCTTAAGGCTGGGTGGAAACCTAAGCAGAATCTTTATCTTTGTTTTAGTGGTGAAGAGGAAATAAACGGAGATTCCTGCAAAAATATTGTTGAATGGTTTGAAAAGCAGGGAATTACGGTAGATTTTGTTCTGGATGAAGGTGGAGCCATTGTAGAAAACGTTTTTCCGGGTGTAAGTAAACGCTGTGCTATGGTTGGAACTGCAGAAAAGGGCTCTGTTTACATGGACATTGAAATAAAAGGAAATGCGGGTCATGCATCGGCACCTCCAAAACATTCAGCTCTTGGACTTGCATCTAAAGTGATTTGTCAGATAGAGAAAAAGGCCTGTCCTGCAGAATTAACAATGCCTGTAAGACAACTTTTTAAGATAATGAGCAAAAACAATAAAAATCCTTTGCTTAAGTTCTTATTTGGTAGTTTGTGGCTTACAAAACCTCTTGTAAAACTTGCTTCATCACTTATGGGTGGGGAATTAAATGCTCTTTTACATACGACTTGTGCTGTAACAATGTGTCAGGGGAGTCAGGCATATAATGTTTTACCTTCGTCAGCGGTGATTGGTTTAAATTTGAGACTTCTGGGAAGTGATACAGTTGAAAAATCCAGGGACAGAATTGAAAAAATTGCCAGAAAGGCGGTTGGAAAGAAAGCAGATGTGACAATCAGGATGGTTAGCGAAAATAATCCTTCGATTGAGTCCCAAACAAAATGCCAGCAGTGGGAAGTTCTTGAAAGAGTTATTAATAAAACCTGGCCGGAAATTCTTGTTAGTCCATATTTGATGATGGCCTGCAGCGATTCAAGGCATTATTGCAAAATAACAGATAAAGTTTACAGATTTAGCGGAATGTTTATGTCTAAAGAAGACAGGGCAATGATTCATGGAATAGATGAAAAAATTTCAGTTGCAACTTTGCTGGAAACTGTGATTTTCTATAAAAACTTGATTTTATCTTTGTAGTTTAGAATTTGTATCCAAAGTTACAGGAGAACATAAACATAATATCTGTGCGCGGGATGGTGTAGAAATTCATCATACCCATTACATTGGGACCAAATCCCCAGAAAAATCCTTTGTCTTCAGGCATCCAGTATAGGTGACAGCCTGTTTCGCACACAGGATAGATTTCTGGTCTATAAATAAATGTAAAAGTTGCACCAAGTCCTGTATTTCCAAGTAGTTCAAGATGATATTTTTTCCAATTTTCAGGTTTTTTAAAGGCATAGCCAAATCTACAGTTTGTTATAGTCATGAATCCATAAGGAATTATATAAAGACTTTGTAAACCTACATAAATTTTTGAAGAAGGATTGTTTATAACTGGAATTTGCATTTCAACTTCTACAAGTGGCATATATCCTAAATAAAAAGTTGGAGAGATACTATCATTAATGCCGATTGTACAAAATCCTACTTCATTATTTAATTGTAATAAAAAATGAGGGGATTCAGAAAATAAATGTAGACCAGTTAAACAAATGGCCAGAATTAGGGTGATTAATCTTTTTTTCATTTTTCCACCACCGATGAATAGAACTTATTTGTTTCAGGGTTTAATACAATTTGTTGCAGTGTTTTTGTTTCGGAATTTTCAAAAAAAGTGGTGTAAGACATAACGTATAAATCATTATTTATAAGGTATTCAATTCCATTTCCTGTATAAAAAGTATATCCAGAAAATTGAGATACAGAACTATACCATGGATATTTTTCTGCTTGTTTTGCTTCAGAGTTTTCTAATTCTTTTAATAAATCTTCATTACAAATCCATTTATCATTTTCTTTTTTTAATAAAATTTTTCTTTTTGAAGTGTATTCAATAAGCAAAGTATCATCAGAAAGTGGTGTGATTTTATGTCCTAAGCCGAGATATTTTTTCTTTTTATCATCAAAAGAAGCATCTTTATAAGTAATTTCTTGAGTTTTCTTAAAAGTGCCATTCTGTAAAGAATAGAAAAGTAATTTTCCGCAGCCATCAAAATTTTCAGACCAGATATTTTCATTATTCAGGTTAAAATCACAATCTGAAATTATAAGTTCATTTTTGAAAAACCTTACGAGTGGTGAATAAGTCCAGTTTTTACGATTTTCATCTGCTATATTAATAGTTTGAATAAGATTCAGCTTATTATCCTGAAGATTATATATGGAGATTTCAATTAATTTATCTCTAATTGAATTGGCAACTGCAAATAAATTGCCGGATAAGGCAAAAGAAACATCATAAGTACTGTTGGGATTTTCAATTATATCTGTAGCTTCCCATTTTTCTTTTTTACTGAACAGTACTAGATAAAACTTTTTATTTACCTTGAGGGAAGAATCTGCAAAGTAAGCAAGAAGATATTTATTATTTGCTATTGGGTATGGGGAATTTTTTAAAATTATGTCTTTTTTTGTTAGCCCTGACTTTATTTCAAAACGATAATTTTCATTCCAGGTATCATCATCTGCATTTTTGGTCAAAACTACAAAATCTTTATTTTTTTCTTTACTTGTATAAGGAAATAAAATGATTTCATTATCACTTAAATTTGGAACACTTGTAGAACACAGTTCATCAATCATTTTTACTTTGTTTTTTTGATTTCTTCTTAAAGCATCCATTTTTATTTGTTCAATGTAGCCAGGGAAATAATGGATCTCGCTTAAGATATAAATTGCCAAAAAGGGAAGAAAACAAACAATGGCAGAAAATATCCTCCAATTTTTTTCTTTCACAAAAATAAAAGAAATTCCGGTAACTATTAGGGCTAAAAAAAATAAAAGTGGAAGTAATAAGTAGAATATACCATATGCACTGTCATCATATCCATTAAAAAAACAGCTCTGAAATAACAGGGGAATAGAAAGACATAGAAGCAGATTAATTATTTTGAGAAACTTTTTTTTAATAGCGGAAGATTTCATATTATTTATCTTATTTTATATATATTGATAATTCAAGTTATGATTTTCCGAATAATTGTTGGTTCAGAGCACTAAGTCCTGTAAATTTATTCCAGATTTTTTTTGATTCAAAGGTGATTGCACTGGAAAGTCCTGCGTGCCACATCTGATGTCGGAATTGAGCTAAAATCAGTTCAAGTCGTGAATAAGCACAGCCTTCTGGTTTTTCTAAAAGTGACTGGGCTGTTAGTTCGTTAAAATAATTTTCAATTTTATTCTTTACAAAATCAAAATAGGCCAGAAGTTTTTCCCGGGAAATTACAAGAGAAGGATTATCAATATAGCCGACCCGTTCTGCATCAATTATGCTGAGGTTTTCTTCTATATCAAACAAATTTTTTCCTTCGTAAACGTAATTATTTGGATTTATAAAAAAACGATCAATTGAGTGGAGATTATGAAAAATATATCGGGAGGCACTTACTCCATCATAAGCAGTTTCCAGTTCGGCAACTTCAATCTGGTCTTTAAGATTTATAAAGTTAATTTCAGTTTGATTTTTGATTTGAGAAATAATATCATCCATAAAACTCTCCCGTAGATAAACATTATTTTAGAACTATTTTTAATGAGATGGAATTGGAGCTTTTAATAAAATAATTTCAGAAACACAGGTATCCAAATATTTACTTCCAGGCCAAACTTCAAGTATTTCAATTTCCAAAGATTGTTCAGGATATAATCCTCTTTTTTCAGATAAAGGCAGCAGGTCACCTGTTTCAAGAATATTTGAATTCATGGCAAGAGAAAAAGGTTTATCTGGCAGTTCGTATGTTCCCTGTAATTTTCCATCCACATAAAGAGCAATTTTTTTAAGTCTACAGTTTTCTGTATATGTTTTTTCAGATTTTCTAAATCCATTTACAATAAGTATGTGGGTGACAGGACAAGGTCCTTTAAATGAATATGTAATTTTTTCACCAATGCCAGCGTCTTTCTTTCCTTCAACCCAGGGAGTCATATAATCATTATCATTTAAATACCATGCCGGATAATACTCTTTATTGTCGCTAAGGTAGGATGATGTGTTGCAGCTTTGATAAGAAGGTGTCTGGTATGTAATGCGATATTTTTTAATCATATCAGACATATACCAGTTTTTAATGTTGTAGGATATTTTCAATTCTTTGTGAGTTTTTAAGTCAAACTTATTAAAGGTTTTTGAAAGTACGTTTTCGGATGAATTATAAGGAAAATCCAGGCCTGAAATATCAGTAATAAAACCATTGTAGCCAGAAAGATCGGTTTTATCGATTGTAAGAGTGAATTCGTCGATTATTCCATCACCAAAACTAAGGGCCGGAAAAAGATTATAGATAAATGTGTTGTCATTAAAAATTCCTGCAAGATGTTTTCCATCATTTTGAGTTTTTATTCTATAAAGAACGTCAATTTTTGTCGTAGTTTTTGCTTTCAAACTTAGTTTGGAATATTCATTAAAAGATGCAACGTAAGGTTCATTATTATCTTGAAAAATATTTTCGATTTTCAAGGTTGAATCTATTTTTTGTCCATTTTGATAAATAAAATAATAGTCAGGATAGTTTTTATGCCAGCAGTCAGTTAAATTAAAGGCAAAATCTATGTTTTTGTCGGTGGAGGAACTGTTAAATAAATAATAAGAACAAGAAACGATAACAGAATCATCTACAAAATGGATATTAAGGTTTTCTTTTGATAATTTTATTTCTGCATCATTTTTAAAAGAAACTCTGCCACCATTATCTTTAATTGTTACATCATCCCAAGGAATGCCACCATTGGCAAAAAGACTAAGGCTTAGGGTAAATATTATTAAAAAGGTTGATAGTTTTTTCATTTTTTCTCCATGTATAATTTCTTTATTCAACAAATCCAAAGTTTTTAAGAAAATCTTTTTGTTTTGTTACATATTTAAGTTTTCTTTTCATTTAAATTTCTCTATCTGTTTTATAATCTCCGTTTTATTCGTATTTATGGAAGAAGTTTCTCCTCGTGCATCTTTTTCATTTCCACCGCCAAAACTCAGCCAGTTAAAACTGCCCATAATCATAAAATCTTCATCACAAATAAGGATTTTAGAATGGTCATCTGTATTTATAAGTCTGAAACAATTTTTATCAAGATTTCCAAAGAAACTTTTAGATTCATTATCGATTCCTGCTTTATCAAAACGATTTCTAGGCTTCATTCCATATTTTATAGTTACATTTACACCTTTTTGGACAGCCTTTTTGATATAATCCTTGTAAATTTGAAGAGTTCGCCAATTAATCCACGGAGATTGAATATAAATATTAGATTTTGCATTTTCTAGAACATAAATGAAGTATTTTTTATGCTCATCAACTTCTATAGTTTTTCCGCTAGAAATTTCAACTTGTTCGACAGGTTTAAGTTTTTCTTCAATAACTTCTGGTGTTGATTCTTGATATTTTGCAACATTTTCATCAAGCAAAGGCTTGCAATTCAATGAAACATTTTCGCTTGTAAACTTTTGTTCTGCCATAAGTCTGTCAAAAAGTTCTGTTGCATCTGAATCTATTTCGTAATTATGGTTAAGTGCAAGAAATTTTTCATTTTCTTCTGCATCTTTGTAAAACAAACAGATATATTTATTGAAAAACTTATTTTGAGCAATATCAAGAATGTTTGTTATGTCTTTTTCTTTGTCCTGAAGATTTTCAATTAAAACTTGTCGTAATGTTTTATTATCTGAAAATTCTTCGTCTAAATATTCTATTCTTGGGCGGGACTTTACATAAGGTTTAAACTCTATAGAACCTTCTCTTGGTTTCTTATCATTCTGATTGATTTTACCGTTATCAGCTAAAGCAGTTCCAAAAATTCCATCAAAATTGATATATGCAGAATCTTTTTCAGTAATGAGTTCGTTTTCTTTTTCAAGTATTTCCTTACCATTTGTAGATAGTTTTAACTCATTCTGTTTTAAATAGCCTTTTGTGGTTATCTCAGCAAGAATACTATCAAGGATTTCTTTATCCAACTGAGTAATATTATATAACTCTGAATAAATATCAATTCCATGAATACCTTCCAAAAAATGAATTGTTTTTAAAACCGATATAATAATAGGATGAATCTCTTGAGGCTTTGTGTATTCATACAAGACTTTTGTTCTGTATGCAGGATAATCAATTTCACGAACATCATACATATAAAATCCAGGATAAAAATCACTGTATTTATGAGTGAGTAATTCTAAATCTGGCTTTTCTATCTGTTTTGGTTTATTTTGATTTTCTGCCATCTGATTTTTCCTCGATTATTTTATAAGAACTCTTATTCTGCGCAATGTACTCGATAATGCTCTTAAACGGATTGTTTTTGTCAGAAACTTGTGCTTGATACAAGAAATCCATATCTCCAACAATTATTAAAAGTAATTTTGCTCTTGAAAGAGATACGTTTAGGCGTTTTTCTTCTGCGATAAAGTCAATTTTTGCTTTTTGTTTCACTTTTCCTGAACGGACGCAGTCATAAATAATTATATCCCTGTCGCTCCCTTGAAAACTGTCTACAGTTCCAATATCTATTTTATAACCGTCAAAATTCTTTTTAAGCGCAAGTTTGCTTCTTAACAATTCCATTTGAGCTTTATATGGCGTAATGATGCCTATATCATAATTTATACTGTTTGAGCTCATTTCGTTTTTAAGCTGATGCAAAACTCTTTGTATTTATGCGGGCATTGCAATTATTGATTTTTCCAGTACCTTTTTGCTGATCTTCTTTGTCCTGCAGTTTCCCCGTATCGTACCAAACAACGCTTGAATTAAATGAAAGAGAGTGTTTCTTTTTCGCATTAACTTCATCCGTGGTTTTAAGTTTTCCTTCATAAAAAGCATTGCTGTATAAATCGCAAATTTTGCGTTCAGCACGATAATTGTATTCAAGGGTATGAATAAGATTTTTCCTTCCAGGATTTTCTATACCCTTATCCAATTCCTCTTGCTCGACAGATTCAACTCTTTCAAATAGCCTCTGAAAAAATGAAGTTTTTGCTTCATTCTTATCGTCAATTTTTTCCAATACATCATCATCGATAACTGGTGCCAGCTGTTTATGGTCACCGACCAAAATCAGTTTTTTTGCTTTTATACAAGGAACAAGCAGTTCACTCAATGTAGCACGGCCAGCTTCATCAACGATGATTGTATCAAAATACATTTCTCTGAAATTTTTCCAGGATGAAATGCCAAGCAGGGTTCCAAAAATGAGACGAATGTTTCGTGTAAAAAGAGTTGCTAAATCAGCTTCTTTGTTCTTTTCTGTTGAAACACCAGAGTTCCCCATTTTTGAAGTTATATGCTGCAATCTTTCCCTAAAATCCTTTTGCAAATTTTGCATTTGCTTTTGAATTTCAAGATTTTTATTTGAGATATGATGATTATCAATACGCTGAATGTTCTCTTTTATTATTTTATTGAGAACTTTGTCTGGTGTATAATTTTGGGCAATCTTGCTCATCTTTTTTGGATCATTTCCAATGCGAAGAATTTTGTCTTCAATTTTGTATATTTTTTCAAGCACATTATCAACAGCCTGATTACTTTGTGACGCAATCAAAACTTTTTCATTTGGGCGAGTCTTTAAAATCTGAGTAACAATTTCTGTTATAGTTGTAGTTTTTCCAGTTCCAGGAGGACCCTGCAAAACCAAAACTTCACATCCATTATTTAAAGAAAGGCTTTTTACAACAGCTTCTTTTTGATTTGCATCAAGTTCATCGTTAAAGAATTTTTCTACATCTATTAAATCGTTTTTGATAAATTCTTGCGGACGATTTATTTTTCTTAAAAAATTCGGAATCTGAGTATTGCCATTTTGTAATTCTTCCAAGGCACGGTTGCGTTTATTCCAGATAATTTCATCAACCTGATAGTCATAGCTCAAATAATATTCTTCACCTTTTTTCAGGAGAACTCTTGGTGATTTATTATCTTGCTCAGAATCAGTTTCTTCTGGAAGTTTGTTTTTTGAGTTTTTAGGCTCATTTTTCATGACAGTATATTTTTCAAATTGGACGATAACTGTTTCTCCTGCCTTTGAAGAAAGAACTGTACCACTGAGTTCTTTTTCGCTATCTATTGATGCTTGCAAAATTACAGCCTGATTGATTTTGAAATCTTTATCAATCTGTGATTTTATTTGTTTTGTTTCTGTTTCATTATTTTTATCTTCTTCATCATTCTCATTGATAAATTCGAATTTAAGGGTATCTTTTCCTCTGTCAATTTCACGCAGAATTACTTTACGTGTATTTTTCTTTTCTTCTATAGTCTTTTTTTCTGCTTCAAGAAGTTCTTCTTCGGAGGCAATGCTTTTTTTATCAGTTTCGTAACGCGCATCTTCAAGTTTCTTTTGTAAAAACTTTTTCTGTAATTCACATATTGCTAGACCTGCATTATCACAATCGTATGTTGAATCATCTTGTCCCTTTATAACGAATTTATCATCAGTTGGAAGTCCGAACCGTTGCTGGCGTTCAATAACATTTGGAGATTCAATTAGGTGAAAACAAAAGAAATGATCTTTCAAGTTTAAGTTACGGTCATAAGCATCTCCAGAGCAACAAAATACAAGATTTCCTATGGCTATTTTAATTTCCTCACGGTCGTTTTTGTCTTTTCCAAATTCCCAGTATGCACGAAAGCCATCAATTCTACTCTGAATATCTGATTTTTCTGTATATCTTTCGCAGTCGTGATTTTCGCGATAATTATCCAGAACTTTATCTGAAATACAAATGGCAAAAGTTTTATATGGTAGAATTTGAGTTAACAAGCTGTTTAATTCTTTTCGTACTTCAATCAGTTTTTCTCGTTCTGAAGGAATGGGTTTAAGCATCTTTTTTATAAGTAGAAGAAGACTTGCATTCATACTATCAAGTTTTTCTTCTTCTGCAGTAATTCTTGCATAAATATGTTCTAAAGAATTGAAATCAGTGTATTCATCAAGGAATGTAAAAGAATCAAATTGAGATTCAATCAAAAGATTGAGCATACAGAGTCCGAGAGAATATATATCGCTTTCTTTGAAACATTCATTCTGTAAAATTTGTTCAGGTGCATAAAACTGTTTGTTTGGTTCATTATTTAAAATTGCGTAGATATAACATCGTCCAAAATCAAGCAAATATGCATTATCATTTCTATCTACGATAATGTTCTTTGGATTAATGTTTCCGTGATAAAATCCTTTTTGATGAATATAATCTACTGCATCAATAATCTGAAGATAGCATCTGATAAGGGAAATATAATTTGATCCAAACCATTCGGCTTTCAGAGTTGAATATCCCTCTCCAAAATCTTTATCAACAAAATAGAAATTGGAATTATCTTCTTCAATCTTCAAATTACTGATATTTTTATGAGAAACAGAATTAATATTTTTTGCAATTTCAGAATACTGCCCACTTTGCGGAGTTTTCGAAACGATTTCTATTCGATAATCACAATCGTTATACTGTACGATTTTAAGAGAAGAAGATTCTTCTTTAAGAATTTTATATTTACCTAAGATTTTGTCAGTCATTATATCTCTCTGTTTTGTTTAGATTTTTTTATTTTCCTTTCCGTTGATTTGGATTTAATTGTTTTCCTCGATTTCCTTGATTTTTATCATAGGTAATGTTGGTACCTCGAGTACCTTTATTTGCATTTTTGATATCAGCAGAATGATTTTTTCCTGCTGGACGAGATTTTCCTTGTTTTGCCATATTTTTCTCCCTTTTTCTATAAGCGGGCCAGTGGCCCATCCACATAACAATGAGTTAAACCGAAAACCGGCTTGACTGCGACATCCGCTTTGAAGCTTTATTAGGTTTTGCTATACTTTTAACAGTACTTTTTCTTGTTTTTTAGAAACTCCCATTTTAGGGTAGGTGATTATTTCCAAGCCCATTCCTAGACTGTCGAGATAATCTATTAAAGTCGATATTTTCATATCCTTTCTTTTTTCTATTTTTGAAACTGACGACTGTGTGAAATTTGCCATTTCGGATTGTTTTATATTTTTTTCTTCTCGAAGCTGTGCTAGACGTATAGACATAATATCCTGTTCTGCTTTTATGTGAGCTCTTCTTACAGCTTCGGGAGACATATTACTTTCCATCATTTTGATTGCGTCTTTCATTTTCCAACTCCTTTTCATGT